>NZ_DKJH01000043.1:0-61898 GCF_002454655.1 Methylophilus sp. UBA6697 | reverse complement strand
CAATAAAAGTATTCTCGGGAAAAAGGATCATTCGTTATGAATAAAAATACTATCAAGCCATTGCTGCTCGCGATTGTGTCTGCCTATGCAGCGCAGGCGATGACAGTACATGCTGAAGACGTGAAGTTGGAGAAGGTGGAAATTGTCGGGACGACACCGCTGCCTGGTGTGGGTTTGCCACTGGAAAAAGTACCTGCGAACGTGCAGTCAGCCAAGGGTAAGGAAATTGTGAATCAGCACAGCAATACGATTGCTGATTTTATGAATAACAATATGGTAGGGGTGAGCGTGAATGAGTCACAGAACAACCCGTTTCAACCTGATGTGTTATTCCGTGGTTTTACGGCGTCTCCTTTGTTAGGAACGCCCCAAGGTTTGTCTGTGTTTGTTGATGGTGTACGGGTTAACGAGCCTTTTGGTGATGTGGTCAACTGGGATTTGATCCCGGTGAATGCGATCGCAAACATGAATTTGATTCCGGGCTCCAACCCGGTGTATGGCTTGAACACACTGGGTGGTGCTTTGTCTGTGACGACTAAAAACGGTCGTACCCATAAGGGTGGCGCCATTGAGTCAAGCTTTGGCTCATGGGGACGCAAGAATACCTCTGCCGAATTTGGTGGCGTGTCAGAAGATAACTCTGTTGATTACTTTATCTCCGGCAATTATTTTGACGAAGATGGCTGGCGTGATTACTCGCCAAGCACGGTGAAACAACTGTTTGGCAAGGTGGGCTGGCAAAATGAGACCACGCGCCTGGAGTTGAGCTATACCGGTGCTGATAACAATATGATCGGTAATGGATTGGTTCAAAAAGAGCTGATTCAGGATTTTGGCCGCAGCGCCATCAATACGCGTCCGGATCAAACCAAAAACAGCATGAATTTCTTGAATCTGAACGGTAGTCATTGGTTTAATGATGACGTGCAATTGACGGGTAATGTTTATTTCCGTCAATCCAACCGTAAAACCCTGAACGGGGATGTCAATGATGATTTTAACGGCTCAGGTGCTCTAGATCTGAATGCGGATGGTGAAATCGATAGTGCAGAACTGGCGACAGCGCTTGCTGATTGCCAGGCAGGCAACAACTCTGAAGAAAACTGTTCAGGGGCTTTGAATCGTAGTAATACGCGTCAAAGAGGCCATGGTTTTAATACTCAGTTGACCTTTAACCAACCACTGTTTGAAAAGAAAAACCAGTTAATTGTTGGCGGTGGCTATGATTTTTCAAAAATCAAGTTTTCGCAGTCTACCGAATATGGCTTGATTAACGCCTCACGTGGTGTAGATGCACTGGGTGAGTTGAGTGACGAAGCGGCAGTGAAACTGAATGGCAGAACCACCAGTTGGGGTGCATTTGTCACGGATACTTTGTCCTTGACCGATCAATGGCATTTAACCATGTCTGGCCGCTACAACCATATCAAGGTTGAAAACCGTGACCGCCTGATTCCAGATGTGACTGACCCGGAAACATTGTCTGGCGATCATAGCTTTAACCGACTCAACCCGGCGGTTGGCCTGAACTTTACGCCAACACAAGCGTTGACCATGTATGGTAGCTATAACGAAGGTATGCGCGCGCCAACCTCTATGGAGTTGGGTTGCGCAAACCCGGCTGTACCATGCAAGTTGCCGAATGCGATGGCAGGGGATCCGCCGCTGAAAAAAGTGGTGGCTAAAACCTTTGAAGTCGGCGCCCGTGGCCAGTTAACGGATAACATTCGCTGGTCTACCGCGGTCTATCGCACTGAGAACCACGACGATATTCAGTTTATTGCCACCAATGCCACCAATGGCATGGGCTATTTTGACAACGTTGGTAAAACCCGCCGCGTTGGCCTCGATGCCGGTTTAAATGGCGTGACAGGTGATTTGTCATGGAATGTTGGCTACAGCTTTGTGCGCGCGACTTACCAAACACCTTTTGAAATCACCAATGAAGTGAACTCGTCTTCTGATGGCACCGCTATCCAGGTGGGCAAAGGTGATCGACTGCCTAACTTGCCTGAGCATGCCTTGAAATTGCGTTTGCAATATCAAGTGACGTCACAATGGACGGTAGGCAGCAACATCAATACCTATTCAGACGTATATGTGCGTGGTAACGAGAACAACAAGCATCGCGCCAATGATGGGGATGATGAGCACGTGCAGGACTCTGGCAAAGTGGGTGGTTTCACCATTGTCAACATCGATACGCGTTATCGCTTTGGTAACAGTGGCTGGCAGTTCTTTGCTAAAGCTATCAATATTTTTGACAAAGAATATGCGACAGGTGGCTTGTTGGGTGAAAACTGGATTGAGGGTGGTCAGTTCTCAGGCAATGAAGAACCTTCTAAATTGCTGATGATCGGTGCACCTCGCGCTGGCTGGCTGGGCTTCCGTTATGAATTTGGTGCCAAACCATCATTAGCCAGTTACGACCGTGACTAAATAACAATAATTAAGGACGACGCGTGCTTTCACAAATTTCATCATCCACGGATAAATCGGTTTTTTTACCATTCAAGAAAAAAATTCTGTTGGTAGAAGACGAAGTGCTGTTTGCCAAGGCGGTGGTTAAACGCCTGCAAAAAGCCGGATTTGAGTGTGAGCACGCAGAGTCTTTGCATGATGCCAGATTGCTGGTGAAACAATTTGAACCGGATATGGCGCTGCTGGATATGCGCCTGCCCGATGGCAATGGCCTGGATTTGTTATCAGACTTTGTTGCCAAGAATATCAATACCATCGTCATGACCGCTTTTGGCGATGTGACTGATGCGGTCAATGCGATCAAAATGGGTGCGATAGACTACTTGAAAAAGCCTATCGACCTTGAAGAGTTACTGCTCATTATTCAAAAGAATGAGAAAACCACCGATTTGCAAACCAGCCTGGATTACTCCAGGCAACGCGATACTATCGTCAATGAATCTGTGCAGCTGATTGGTGAGAGTGCTGCCATGCAAAGCGTGCGACAGCAGATTACCCGTATTGCGCAGTTGAGCGCACTCAGTGATGCCGTACAGCCTACGGTGTTGATTACCGGCGAAACTGGTACCGGAAAAGATGTGGTCGCGCGCTACTTGCACGCCAGTTGTGCCAATCATGACAAACCGTTTGTGCATGTCGATTGTGCTTCATTGCCAGCCGAGCTGATTGAAAGCGAGTTGTTTGGCCATGAGAAGGGCGCGTTTACCAATGCTGTAGCTTCACGTCCGGGCTTGATTGAGTCTGCTGAAGATGGCACCTTGTTTCTGGATGAAATTGGTGAATTGCCGCTGGGTTTGCAGGCTAAGTTGCTGAATGTGCTGGAGCGCAGAATGGTGCGACGCCTGGGCTCAACCAAAGAGCGCCCGGTGCAGGCGCGTATTATTGCGGCCACCAATCGTGATTTGTACCAGATGTCCAGTGAAGGACGTTTCCGCTCTGACCTCTATTACCGTTTAAACGTCATCACCATGCAGATGCCGCCGCTGCGTGACCGTGGCCAGGATGTGTTGCTGCTGGCAAATTACTTCAGGCAGATGACCGAGAAGCGCTATGCATTGCCACATCATGAATTTAGCGCGATGGCATTAATGGCGATACAAGGCTATCACTGGCCTGGTAATGTACGTGAAATGCGTCATCAGATCAGCCGTGCCGTGTTGATGTGTACGCAGGCGATGATTTCAGAGCATGACTTGGGCCTGCCGCAGATGGCGGCCGTCAATACAAACTCGTCAACGCAAGGTGAGGCACAAGTCACGCTGGATGATGCAGAAAAAGCCATGCTGTTGAATGCGCTGGAACAGTCACGCCACAATGTTTCCAAAGCGGCCAGGTTGTTGGGCATTACCAGAATGACCATGCGTTACCGTATGGACAAGCATGGTATCTCAGTATAAATAAGCATCCGCCTCCATCGCAGAATCCTTTTTTGCTCAATGACTTAGTTGTCATCACCCGGTTTTGATGGGCTATTGACAACGCTCAGGATTGAGCATAACGTCATCAAACATTTCTATAATATTTGATGAGGAGCGGGGTATGTCAGTCAGTCGATTATGTAGTGTATTGTTGCTCGCATTAACAGTTAGTCATCAGGCGTATGCAGCCACTTACAATGTGGGTGCTTATGACAACAGTATTGCTCAAGGTGTAGGCAGTGGCCTGGATACGATTACGCTGAACGCAGGTGATGTGTTTAATATTTCTGTGAGTGTAGACGATTTGTGGAGTGCAGGCGCATTACCAAGATTTTCTACTGCCGATGGCTTGAATGGTAATTTGTATGCCACGGCAACGGATGATTCCGGTGAGGCGGTGGGTACGTTGATCGGAATTAACTATGGCCCAGTGACGATGGATGGCTTTACAGCCAATTTCGGCCAGCTGGTTGGCCGCATCGGCAGTACTTATATCGCGCTAGGCACCAGTTATAGTGGCGTTGCGGCTGAGAGTGGCGTGCTGAAGTTGTATTACTGGGATTCAAATTTCGGCGACAATGCTGGCAAGATTGCGGTCAATGTGACGACCGTGCCTGAGCCTGAAAATGCCGCCATGTTGTTTGCCGGTTTGGCGGCGATCAGCCTATTGGCAAAACGTAAGTCGCGTTAATGGCATGTTACTGCATTTAAAACCTCGCTTTAGCGAGGTTTTTTGTTATTGGCCTGCGCTTTGCCGCGTGGCTGTCTTGTGACATAAATCAATCCTGATCGGGCGCCAGCGAAATAGCCCATGGTATCATTGCACTTTTACAGTGGAGCTGAAAATGATTGGTACCCCGTTGAGCGCAAATGCGACCAAAGTCATGTTGTTAGGCAGTGGTGAGCTTGGTAAAGAGGTGATTATTGCCTTGCAGCGTTTAGGGGTGGAAGTCATTGCGGTGGATCGTTATGCGCATGCACCGGGACATCAGGTTGCGCATCATGCTTACGCCATTGACATGACGGATGCCACGGCTTTAAAAGCCCTGGTGAATCAGGTAAAGCCACATTATATCGTGCCTGAAATCGAGGCATTGAATACGCAGGCATTGGCTGAAATCGAAGCGACGGGTGTGACCGTGGTGCCTACGGTGCGTGCGGTGCAATTGACCATGAATCGTGAAGGTATCCGTCGACTGGCGGCTGAAGAATTAGGTTTACCAACGTCGCCGTATGCTTTTGCACGCTCAGAAGCCGAGCTACAGGCCGCGATTGACGGCGGTATTGGCTATCCGTGTTTTATCAAACCCACCATGTCTTCATCAGGCAAAGGCCAGTCTCGCATTACGCAAGCGTCTGAGGTGAACACTGCCTGGGAATATGCCGCCAGTGGCGGCCGCGTGAATCAGGGCGTGGTGATTGTAGAAGGCCAGATTGACTTTGATTATGAAATCACCTTGTTAACGGTGCGTGCTAAAAATGTATCCGGCCAGATTGAAACACACTTCTGTGCGCCGATTGGTCATGTGCAGAAGCAGGGCGATTATGTAGAAAGCTGGCAGCCACAAGCCATGCATCCGCAAGCGTTAAAAAATGCACAAGACGTTGCCAAAAAAGTGACTGATGCTTTGGGCGGACAAGGCCTGTTTGGCGTTGAGTTGTTTGTCAAAGGGGAGCAGGTCTGGTTCTCTGAGGTTAGCCCGCGCCCGCATGACACGGGGATGGTGACTATGTGTACGCAGCGTCTGAATGAATTTGAATTGCACGCACGTGCGATTCTTGGCTTGCCGGTAGATGTGGCGCAGCGTGAAGCGGGGGCCAGCGCCGTGATTTATGGCGGTGCAGATGCGCAGGCGCTGGAGTATCATGGCCTGGAAGCTGCGATGTCTGTGCCCAATAGCGAAATCCGCCTGTTTGGCAAACCGGAGTCATTTGTGCGCCGCCGCATGGGGGTTGCGCTGGCAACAGCAGACAATACCGAAGCGGCGCGTGAGTTGGCCAAGCAAGCGGCTGCCTTGGTGACGCCAAAAGTTGCAGGCTAATCAGCATGGCATTAGAGATACAAGAGCCTAATGCGGCCAAACAATCTTTGTTTGAATGGCTGGGCGGGGCTGAAAAGGGCGCTGAAACCATACGCAACCTGGTCGAGACCTTTTACGACACCATGGATACAGACTCTAAAGCGGCTGGTTTACGCGCCATTCATCAGCCGGATTTAACCGAGGCCAGAGAGAAGCTGTTTATGTTTTTAATGGGCTGGACCGGCGGCCCGCAGTTATATATTGAGCGCTATGGCCATCCGCGCTTGCGGGCGCGGCATATGCCATTCCCGATTGACGAGTCGGCGCGCGATCAATGGATGTACTGTATGATTAAAGCCATGCATACGCTGCAGTTTGAAGAGTCGCTCATGAAGCATATTGCCAACCAGCTCTACGGCGTGGCAGACTTTATGCGTAATCGCGAAGGCTAGCGGCCTTGATCGCCTCATCGTTATATTGCTTGCGCATTTCGTTGCACAATAAAAAAGCCCCGCGAACGGGGCTTTTTTACGACTGTGCGCTGATTGCTTCTACGACTTCAGCCTGGGCAATGTCGCTAGCCTGGGCTTTCTGCCGCGGTTTATTCCCTGCGCCGCGCTTGGCCTGATTGCGTGTCTGCGGTGTGGCTTTAAAACCAAAGCCTCCTAGCAGGGCTGCAACGACTTTACGCTTGGCAGTAGAGGGCTTGGCTGGCACTTCTTTTGGTGCTGCCGCTGCCGCAGGTTGATAAGGTTGCTGGAACCAGCCTTCGTCTGCGCTTGTGGCTTTTGACGTGCGTGGTCGGCTAGCGGTGTTGATCGTGGCTTTTTCTTTTGGAATCTGCTTTTTAATCAACTTCTCGATGTCGTCGAAGTATTTGGTTTCATCTTCGTCGATCAGCGAGATGGCAATCCCTTTGGCGCCTGCGCGGCCGGTACGACCAATTCGGTGCACATAGTCTTCCGGTGCAGTCGAGATTTCATAGTTAACCACCAGTGGCAAGTCACTGATATCCAGTCCGCGTGCCGCCACATCGGTGGCAACTAGCGCGTGAATAGTGCCTGCTTTAAACGCGTCCAGGGCTTCAATACGTTCTTTTTGGGACTTATCCCCATGAATCGCACTGCATGGAATCTGGTCACGTTCCAGCGCCCGTGCCAGCTTGCTGGCCGAGAGCTTAGTTTTCGTGAATACAATCACTTGCTGGTTGGCGTATTGCTTGAGTAGCTGCACCAGAAAGCGCTGTTTCTGGTCGCTATTCACCAGATACGCTTTTTGCTCGACATTGTCATTGGTGGCATTGCTGCGCGCCACTTCGATCAAGGTCGGGTTATTCAAAAAGGCATCGGCCAGTTTCTTGATTTCATCAGAAAAAGTCGCTGAGAACATCAGGTTCTGACGCTGTTTAGGCAACAATGCCAGAATGCGTTTCAAGTCAGGCATAAAGCCCATGTCCAGCATGCGATCTGCTTCGTCCAGCACCAGAAACTGCACCTGGCTCAAAGACAAGGTTTTTTGCTCAACATGGTCCAGCAAGCGGCCAGGTGTGGCCACCAAAATTTCCACGCCTGTTTTCAGGATAGGCGTTTGTGTTTTGATATCCACGCCGCCATACACCACCAGGCTACGCAAATGCGTGTGTTTGGCGTAGGTTTTGATGTTGTCATAGACCTGTATCGCTAATTCACGCGTAGGGGCCAATACCAGCGCCCGGATAGGGTGCTTGGCAGGCGAAGTACTGCTGCTGGAAAGCGGCAGTAGGGTATGCAAAATCGGCAAAGAAAACGCTGCCGTTTTGCCGGTACCCGTTTGCGCACCTGCCATCAAGTCCATACGCTGTAAAGCCAGCGGTATGGCCTGCGCTTGAATCGGCGTTGGTGTGGTATAGCCAGACTCATCAATCGCTTTTAACAGCGGCTCGGCCAGGCCGAGCGCACGAAAATCTACTGTGGTTTGCTCAGACATAGGCGAGTCTTAGGCAAATGAACGTGGGCGTTTGGCACCACCATTGTCGCCAAATGACTTGCCTGCCGGACGTGGTTTGTTATTGCCACGGCTACCGTTAGGGTTGCCAAAACGCTCCTGGTTGCTGCCTGCCGGACGTGGACGGCGTTGACCAAATTCGTCAGCCAATGCGCGTGCAAACTGGAAGTCGGTATCTTTGTTGTAGTGCTTGCTGTTACCGTTAACTTCTTTGTCCTGTTTTGGCTCGGTTGTACGTGGTGCACGTGGCTTGTTGGCCTGTGCATCGCGATTGTTTTCGCGGTTGCCTTCACGGGCGACGCGCTCACCAAATGATTTGTTCTGGCCTGGTCTGTCGTCACGGCGGAAACCGCCTTTGCCCTGTGGTTTGCCGTTGCGTCTGCCGCCACGTTTGCCATCACCACCATCATCCATACGCGCAGCACGTTTTGGTTCAAAACCTGCAATCACTTCAGCTTGCAGCTTTTGGCCAGTGTATTGCTCAATTTTGCGCAACAGGTGACGGTCAGCGTTAGAGGCAAATGAAATCGCTACGCCAGTGTTGTTGGCGCGGCCGGTACGGCCAATACGGTGTACATAGTCTTCTGCAAATTTCGGCAGGTCGTAGTTAATGACGTGTGAGATGCCTTGAACGTCGATACCGCGTGCGGCAACATCGGTTGCAACCAGTACTTTGACGTCACCATGGCGCAGTTTGGTCAAAGTGCGGTTACGCGCACCTTGCGTCATGTCACCATGCAGAGCTGCTGTACTGTGGCCTGCGGCATACAAGTCTTCAGCCAGCAAGTCAGCGTGACGCTTGGTGCTGGTGAAAATAATGGTTTGGTTGACATCTGGTGCAATCAGCAAGTGTTCCAGCAGTTTGTTTTTGTGGTTCATGTCATCCACAAAGTGCAAACGTTGCTCAATGTTGGCGTGTCTTTCTTTCTGGCCTGCCACCTGAATTGTCAATGGGTCGCGCAAGAAACGTTTGCCGATATCCATAATGCCATCCAGTGTCGCTGAGAACAGCAAGGTTTGGCGCTCGGCAGGCAATGCTTCACAAATGCGCTCAACATCAGGCATAAAGCCCATGTCCAGCATACGGTCAGCTTCATCCAGTACCAGCATTTGCAAACGGCTCAAATCAATACGACCGCGTTCCAGGTGGTCAATAAAACGGCCTGGCGTTGCAACCAGAATGTCCAGTGGCTGTGACAGCAATTTGTTTTGCAATGGGTAAGGCATGCCACCAACGATGCTGATGCAACGTGCGCGCAAGAATTTGCCGTATTTACGTGCAGCATCATTTACCTGGGCTGCCAGTTCGCGTGTCGGTGTCAGTACCAGAATACGTGGGCCACGGCTGCGAACAGGGTGTTGTGTCGCCAGCAGGTTTAATGCTGGTAAGGTAAAGGCAGCAGTTTTACCAGTGCCGGTTTGGGCAGAGGCCATGATGTCACGGCCTTGCAAAGCTTCAGGAATGGATTGCGCCTGAATTGGTGTTGGGTTTTCATAGCCTGCGTCGGTCAATGCGCGCAAAATGGAGGGGTCGAGATTTAAATCTGCAAAAGACAAGGAATGTCCCTTTCATCAACAATTAAAAAGGGCGCAAGTAAAGCAATAAAGCAAAGCCAATGAAGCAGCATGGCACTCAAGAATGCGAGTGGTGCAATATCAACTAAGCCAAAGCAACATTTAAGATTGGATGCTTTTACCGGCGCTTGGGCATGGCCACTAACCGATAAAAGAAGATGGTGTCATTAAGACTTCATCTAAAGATGATAACCTCAAAATTTCGCGAGTTATCGACAGGTCAGGGCAATGAATTTAAAACAAATGTGGCGGGTCTAGTACCAGCCGTGTTTTAAAGTTGCTCGCAGTATAGCCACTTTATTTTAAAAGTCAAATATTTAAGTTGATTTGTGATAAAATCGCGCCCTTTCCAAACAGATGGCAGTTCACATGGCACGCAACCTTAGAAATATCGCAATTATCGCCCACGTTGACCACGGTAAAACAACCATGGTTGACAAGCTACTTCAACAGTCAGGTACCTTTGCCTCACACCAAGCGGTGACTGAGCGTGTGATGGATAGCAACGATCTGGAAAAAGAACGCGGCATTACGATTCTGGCCAAAAACACTGCCTTAACCTACGAAGGCACACATATTAATATCGTCGACACACCGGGCCACGCCGACTTCGGTGGCGAGGTAGAGCGCGTATTAGGCATGGTGGATGGCGTATTGTTGTTGGTGGATGCCGTAGATGGCCCAATGCCACAAACGCGTTTTGTGACCAAAAAAGCACTGGCCCTGGGCTTGAAGCCAATTGTGGTGATTAACAAAGTGGACCGTCCAAGTGCACGTCCTGATTGGGTGATTAACCATACGTTTGATCTGTTCGCCAACCTGGGTGCCACCGATGAGCAACTGGATTTTCCGGTGGTTTATGCCTCAGCCTTAAATGGCTTTGCCACCTTAGACATGAGCAAACCTTCAGACAACATGCGTGCTTTGTTTGACACCATTTTAAGCCATGTTGAGCCGCCTAAAGGTGATAGCGAGGCGCCATTGCAACTACAAATTTCTGCCTTGGATTATTCTACTTATACTGGTCGCCTGGGCGTTGGCCGTGTGACCAATGGCCGTATCAAGCCAGGCCAGGTCGTCGCCGTGATGCGCGAAGATGAACAAGTAGCACAAGGCCGTATCAACCAGGTGCTGGGCTTTAAAGGCCTGGAGCGCGTGCCGGTAGACGAAGCTGAAGCAGGTGACATCGTCATCATTTCAGGTATTGAAGAAATCGGTATCGGTTTTACGATCTGTGATCGTGACAAACCAGTCGGCCTGCCGCATTTGGGCGTGGATGAGCCAACCCTGACCATGGACTTTATGGTGAACACTTCACCATTGGCTGGTACAGAAGGTAAATTTATTACCTCACGTCAGATCCGTGACCGTTTGACTAAAGAGTTACTGGTTAACGTGGCTTTGCGCGTTGAAGATACTGAGGACACCGATGTATTCCGTGTTTCAGGTCGTGGTGAATTGCACCTGACCATTTTGCTGGAAAATATGCGCCGCGAAGGTTTTGAAATCGCCGTGGGTAAACCACGTGTAGTATTCAGAGAAATCAATGGTGAAAAATGTGAGCCATATGAAATCCTGACTGTGGACCTGGAAGACGAAAACCAGGGTGCGGTGATGGAGGAGTTGGGTCGCCGTCGTGGTGAGATGTCAAATATGGAGTCTGACGGTAATGGCCGTACACGTTTGGAATACCGTATTCCAGCGCGTGGCCTGATCGGTTTCCAGGGCGAGTTTTTGACACTGACCCGTGGTACTGGTTTGATGGCGCATATTTTTGACGAATACGCACCATTGAAAGCCGATATGCCAGGCCGCCGTAATGGCGTGCTGATTTCAGCCGAGCAGGGTGAAGCGGTGGCTTATGCTTTATGGAAACTGCAAGACCGCGGCAAAATGTTCTCCAGCCCGGGTGACCGTTTGTATGAAGGCATGATTATCGGTATCCATAGCCGTGACAATGACCTGGTGGTTAACCCGATCAAGGGTAAACAGTTAACCAACGTGCGCGCCTCCGGTACTGATGAAGCGGTGCGTTTGGTGCCGCCTATCTCTATCAGCCTGGAAAGTGCTGTGGAATTTATTGATGATGACGAATTGGTCGAGATCACACCAAAAACAATTCGCCTGCGTAAACGCTTCCTGTTGGAGCATGAGCGTAAACGTTCCAGCAAGTAATTAGGATTGATCGGTAAAAAAGCCAGCAGAAGCTGGCTTTTTTATTGCCTGCAACATCCTGTTAGTTTTTTAATATTATTTAATTCTCACAAATGTTAATAATTGATATAATTAACATATAAAATAACCAAAGTTAACATTTTTGTGGCTGGCTAGCCGATCTAAGTTNNGAAGTTAACGCCGTGAAAAATTTATTTTTAATATCAATTAAGGAGAAATGTAATGGCAATGTGTGAATTAAATGTAGTCGAGGTGGATGTGGTGTCCGGTGGTTTTGGCGCTGGCATTGGTTTTTTTGGCATGCCTGAAGAAACCGTGGCTGCTGGTAATGTGTTGATTGCCGCAGTCGGCGGTATTGGCGGTGTCGCAACAACGCTGGGCCAGGTGTTAAATGGCCCGTCAGGTCCGGCAGTTGTTTCTGCGCTCTCCGGCGTATTGTCTGGTGGTGTGTTTGGGCTGCTGTTTGGCCGCAATTAATCCTTAAGTTAAGGAATCTCCCCTAATAACAGCCTCGTCAGAGGCTGTTTTTTTATATCGGTGTTCCGGGCGGAGGTTTATCGGTTTGTTAGGCTACCTTGGTGTTTGCAAATTAACTGCGATACACTTGCCAACAAGCCATTACCAGATCATGTCTATGACCGCTACACTAGAGCAGTATCGTGTTAATCCGAAAAAATTTTCCTTAAAGCAATTCAAGGCGGACGACCGGTCTGCCCGCACCGGTGATAAAGCAAGTGATGCCAGTTTGTTGGCCGAATTAACCCATCAAATTAACCTCAGGCAGGATATTTTGCATGCAGAAGCAAAGCATAAGGTTTTGCTGATTTTGCAGGGCATGGATACCAGCGGTAAAGATGGCACGGTCAAACATGTGTTTAGCGCCTGCGATCCTTTGGGTATTCGCCTGGCCAGCTTTAAGGCGCCCAGCGCAGATGAACTGGCGCATGATTATTTGTGGCGCGTGCACAACCAAGTGCCGACCAAGGGTGAATTGACTATTTTTAATCGCAGTCATTATGAAGATGTATTGATTGTGAAAGTGCATGACTGGATAGACGACGCAGAATGCAAACGTCGTTACCAGCAAATCAATGACTTCGAGCGCATGCTTAGTGAAACCGGCACCACCATCATTAAATGCTTTCTGCATATTTCCAAAGACGAGCAAAAGCAGCGCTTGCAAGAGCGTCTGGATGATCCAACCAAGCATTGGAAATTTAATCCCAAGGACCTCGATGAGCGTGCCTTATGGGACCGCTATATGGACGCTTATGAACTGGCGCTGAAAGAGACGTCCACTAAATATGCGCCCTGGTATGTGATTCCTGCCGACTCTAAAACCAACCGTAATTTACTGGTTTCCCAGATTTTGCTGGAGAGTTTGAATCAATTGCCGCTGGCGTATCCGGCCAAGCCCAAAGAGTGGGATCAGCTCACCATTAAAGATTAATCGTAGAGATTAGTCATAGACACGTGAATTTAATGATTTTACGCTGTGTATAGATGGCCGTATTACAGTTTAATAACGCTGGGTTTTCATTCTCGATTAAAACATGAGCTTACGCTTTCGACTCAACTTGTTAGTCACCATGCTGTCGCTGGCCTTTCTGGTGGCTGCCGCGGTGGTGTTGGTGCGCGATACCAAAGACAGCATCCGTGAACGGGTAGAGGCCGCCACGCGGGTGACCGTACAATTGCTGGATACAGTGATTGTCAGTTCGGCGATGAATCCCAGTCTGGGTCCAACCCATTACGTGCTGCAAGATTTCCTGCGTTCGCTGGGCTATGTGCGCAGTAGCCGCATTGAGCTCTACGATTACGCCAATAATCCTTTATATATTTCGCCGACTTCAACTTTCAAGTCTGAAATCAACCCGCCGGAGTGGTTTACCAAACTGGTCGCGCCCAAGGTGGAAACCGTGACACGGCGTGTGCGCTATGGTGTGCTGACCATTAGCTCTAATGCCGAAGGCTCTATCCGCGAGGCCTGGTCAGGTTTTCTACAGTTAATAGTGATGGGCGTTGGTTTTTTTGTCTTGCTCAACTTGTTGGTGTATGGCTTGCTCAGCCACGCTTTGCGCCCGGTCCGACATATTTTGCATGCCATTAACCGCATAGAGCAGGGCGATTTGACCACGCGACTGGAGCGTTTTTCAGTGCCTGAGTTTGACAAAATTGGCCTCAGCTTAAACCAGATGGCCTTGTCGCTGGATGCCGAACGCCAGTTGGAGCAAAACCGCCAGTTGACGCAGTTGATTCAGCAGCACATTGAAGACGAGCGACGCAGTCTGGCACGTGAGTTGCACGATGAACTGGGACAGTATGTGACCGCGATTAAGACCTTTGCCGTGGCCATTGTGAATAAAACCAAAGAAAGCACGCCAGATATTGCGGCCAATGCGCAAACCATCGTGGCTGCCGCCAACCATATTTACGACGGCATGCATAATATTATTCGCCAGTTGCGTCCGGCAGCCATGGATAATATGGGCTTGGTGGAAACCTTGCGTGATATGGTGTCAGGTTATCAGGTGCAACATCCTGAGTTGAATATTCAGTTGCATTTATCAGGCGAATTCCAGCCCATGGGTGAAAACGTCAATATCAATATCTACCGCATGGTGCAAGAGGCCGTCAATAACGCCATCAAACATGCGCATGCGCAATGTATCAATGTGCACATGCTGACTGATGCGCAAGGCTTGCGCCTGATGATTTGTGACGACGGCGTAGGCATGCAACTGGATGCGGTGGATCAGAGCAAACATTTTGGGTTGCTCGGTATGCGCGAGCGCGTACAGGCCTTGCATGGGCAATTTAAAGTGGTTTCGCAACCAGAGGCTGGGCGTGGAACCACATTGGAAATTCGATTGCCTATACAATCAGCATAAATCAAGGGAGAAACAAGCGTGATAAGTGTAATGCTGGTAGATGACCATGCAGTGGTCAGGATGGGCTTTAAAATGCTGCTCGAGTCAGACCAGGAAATTAAGGTCATTGCGGAGGCTGAAAGCGGCGAAGCTGCGATAAAGGCCTATGTCGAGCACCATCCGCAAGTAGTGGTCATGGATATCACCATGCCAGGGATTGGTGGCATGGAGGCCATAGAACGCATTCTGGCCAAAGACAATCATGCCCGCATTCTGGTGTTGTCTGCGCATGAAGATTCCGTGCATCCCAAACGCGTGCTCAATGCCGGTGCCATGGGCTATGTCACCAAGCGCAGCGCGGCTGAGGAGCTGATTAAAGCCATCCGCAGTGTAGCGCAGGGTAAAAAATACATCGAGGCCAGCGTGGCACAGCAAATGGCGATTCAGCAATTGTCCGGTGAGCAAAACCCGGTGGATGTGCTCAGTGAGCGTGAGTTTGAGGTGTTTATGTCATTGGCACGCGGTAAGTCTACCAATGAGATTGCTGAAACCTTGTTCCTGAGCCCACGCACGGTGGGCACGCATTTGTACAATATCAAGCAAAAGCTCAATGCGCAAAACTCGGCAGAGATTGCCCTGATTGCCATGCGTTGCGGGCTGCTTGAGCCATAACTTAGCTGGATAAAATAAAAAAGCCATTCTTGCAAGAATGGCTTTTTTTATTGGGATTAATCGTTTTATCTTGCACTGCGTGAGCTTAAGATGCCAAACGCCACAATCAGCAACATGCCAGCAATCTCGTGTGTGCTTAGGGTCTCACCCCAAATGATGACGCCTATCAAGGTTGCAAACACTACGGTGCTATAGGCCAGGCTGGCAACGGTTAAGGTGTTGCCTGTACGGTAGGCGCGCGTCAGGGCCAGTTGGCTAAAAGTGGCTGATAATCCTAACCCGCATAGTAGCGGTAAGTCTTGCCAGCGCAACACTGTCATATGGTCAATCAGCATCCAGCCACCACTGGCGATGGTACATACCAGAGTAAAGTAAAACACGGTGCGCCAGTCAGGTTCGCCTTCCACACCTAGTTGTTTGACGTGCACATAAGCGAAAGCGGCACCTATGCCGGACAACAAGCCTACGCCGCCCGCCAGTAATTGGTTGCTATTGAATGCGGGCTGCAACAATAGGCATACCCCGGCGAAGCCACCGATGACGCACAGGTTCAGTCTCCAGCGTTGCTGGCGGCTGAGTGGCCGTTCTGCTTTAAGCAGCCATGGTGACAGCAGTGCTAAAAACATGGGCGAGGTGTAGTTGAGCGTGATCGCGCTGGCCAGCGGTAAGTGCGCGATGGCATAGAAAAACAGCAATAAGGCCGTAAACCCAACAGCGGCACGACGCATTTGCATGGCTAATAATGGTGTTTTTAACGGTTTGCCATGCCAGCAGACAATGGCTGCAATCATGAGTAAGCCAAAGGCTGAACGATAGAATACCAGTTCGCTTGCGGTAAACCGCGCCGCCCCGGCTTTAACACACGCGCCCATCACGGCAAAGCCCAAACCTGCCAGCAGCATCCAGTAACTGCCCAGCTGCCAGTGTTTGGGATGCCGAAAGGCGGTATAGCGATGTTTGAGCAAAAGAAACTTGCCTAGCGCTGCAAGTGTTCAGGCAGATGTGCTTCCATCTGTCTGCGATACCAGCGGTGGAAGTGCTCCAGGCCGGTTTCCATCGGGTGCTGGTAAGGGCCGCGCTCATCTTTACCTAGCATAAACAAGCCTTTGCGGCCGTCTTGCATGCGCTGACAAATTTCTTTGTCTTCAACCGCAGTTTCAAAATAAGCCGCTTGCTGTGCCTGGATATATTCACGCTCAAACAGGGCAATATCTTCCGGGTAGTAAAACTCGACCACATTCTGGCAAGACTCCGTGCCGGTCGGGATAATGTGCGAAACGACCAATACGTTGGGGTACCATTCGATCATGAGGAATGGGTAGAGCACAAACCAGATGGCGCCATACTTGGGCGCAGTGCCTTGCTGGTAATCGGTAACGGCTTGTTGCCACTGTTTGTACACTGGTGACAGGCTGTAATCCGGTAGCGGTTTGTAACCGACGGTTTGCACGCTGTAATGCTCAGCAAATTCCCAATTCAATTCGCCGCAGTCAACAAACTGGTTGAGGCCAGGGTGGAACGGGCCAACATGGTAGTCTTCCAGATAGACTTCGATAAAGGTCTTCCAGTTGAAATCGTAATGGTCAACAATGGCTGACTCAAAGTGATAGCCGGTAAAGTCAAAGTCCTGCTTGCAGCCCAGTTGCTTGAGTACCTGGGCGATGTCCAGGCCTTTTTGTTTGGATGCCGTGTCACTGCCTTTAAACAGCAGGCCTTGCCATGCAGTCAGGGCTTGTTTCTCCAGGTGCAGGCACGGGTTTTGTTCAAAATGCGGGGCGCCCAGCAACTGGCCGTTCAAATCATAGGTCCAGCGGTGCAGCGGGCAGACAATATGCTGCGTGTTGCCTTGTCCGTTGAGCATTACCGCTTGCCGGTGGCGGCAGATATTGCTGATCAGTTGTGGCTGGCCATGTTGATTCACCAGGGCGGTGGCATTGTGCATCCAGTCCAGGGCGCGATAGTCGCCCGGGTTGGGAACCATGTGTTCATGCCCCAGATATTGCGGCAGCAGGGAGAACAAATGTGTTTGCTCCAGCGCATACACATCCGGATGCAGATACCAGTCAACAGGGAGTTGTGCGAAGCGAGTCTGGTTTTGTTCTTTATTTAAAGAGGTGACAGAACCCATATGCCTAACTGATTAATCACTTGCAAAAAAGGTGAATTGTGCCCGAAAAGGGGCATATTGAAAAGACGAAACAGGCAAAAGTGCCTGGTGAAGCGGCAGCAATTGTTTGATTCTAATCAATAAAACTGCATCGGCTGACGGCTGGATGCAAGCAGTGGGCACGCTGGAATGTGCAAAGGACGCTTAACTAACTCGAATAAATTCAGTTATAATGTTGAAGGTTTCTATGTATAACTATACGTAAACGATTATTGCAATTTATAGGAGCAATCGCATGGCAAATTTATTAGATCAGTTGAAAGCAATCACAACCATCGTGGCTGACACTGGTGACGTTGAAGCAATCAAAAGTGTTAAACCTGTGGACGCAACCACAAACCCATCTCTGGTATTGAAGGCTAGCCAAATCCCAGAATACGCACCATTGATTGACACTGCCATTGCTTATGCAAAAGCACAAGGTGGTTCTAAAGAGCAACAAATTGAAAACGCAGCTGACAAACTGGCTGTGTTGATTGGCGCTGAAATCACTAAAGTGGTTCCAGGCCGTATTTCTACAGAAGTAGATGCACGTCTGTCTTTCAATATCGACGCGATGGTCGCTAAAGGCCGTAAACTGATCAGCCTGTACCAAGAGTCTGGCATTAGCAAAGACCGCGTGTTGATCAAACTGGCTTCTACCTGGGAAGGTATTAAAGCCGGCGAGATCCTGGAAAAAGAAGGCGTTCAGTGTAACCTGACATTGTTGTTCGGTTTTGGCCAGGCACGTGCTTGTGCTGAAGCTGGCGTATTCCTGATTTCTCCATTCGTGGGCCGTATCCTTGACTGGTACAAGGCGAAAAACCCAGGTACTGAGTACACACAAGAGACAGACCCAGGTGTGGTTTCTGTACGCGCGATCTACCAATACTACAAAGAGCACGGTTATAAAACTGTTGTGATGGGTGCTTCTTTCCGTAACACTGGCGAGCTGATTGCTTTGGCTGGTTGTGACCGTTTGACCGTATCTCCAAACTTGCTGCAAGACCTGGCTGCAACTGAAGGTACTTTGGTTCAAGTGTTGAAAGATGGCGGCAAAACTAAAGAATTGCCAGCTAAATTGACAGAAGAAGAATTCCGTTTTGAACTAAATCAAGATCCAATGGCCACTGAGAAGCTGGCTGAAGGTATCCGTGGTTTCGTGGCTGACCAGAATAAACTGGAAGCTGCATTAGCCGCAAAACTGTAATATCGCCATGCGATAATGCAAACGGGCAGGGACCTGCCCGTTTGGCTTTTAAGTCAGGCATAAATCGGCCTGCAACATTGACTTATTTTGGCTGCCAGCTTACTATGAGCGACCAGCTTGAATTGGTAGTACGCTAGTAATAGCATTTAAATTTTAATTTTTGGAGAAAAACATGGCATTAACACAAATGGCATTAGACTCATTGGATTTCGACGCAACTATCGCTTTGGCAGAAAAAGTTGCTCCACACGTTGACATTCTGGAAATCGGTACACCATGCATCAAGCACAACGGTATCAAATTGCTGGAAACTTTGCGCGCTAAGTTCCCAAACAACAAGATCCTGGTTGACCTGAAAACTATGGATGCAGGCGAGTACGAGTCTGAGCCATTCTACAAAGCCGGTGCTGACATCTGCGTAGTTTTGGGCGTATCCGACATCGGTACAATCAAAGGCGTAATCAAAGCTGCTAACAAATACGGCAAAAAAGCTCAAGTTGACCTGATCAGCGTTGAAGACAAAGTTGCTAAAACTAAAGAAGTTGCTGCTGCTGGTGCTCACATCATCGGTATCCACACTGGTTTGGACCAACAAGCTGCTGGTCAAACTCCTTTTGCTGACCTGGCTGCTGTTGCTGGTTTGAACCTGGGCGTTGAGATCTCTGTTGCTGGTGGTGTTAAAGCCGCTACTGCAGGTCAAGTACGTGACGCTGGCGCGACTATCATTGTTGCTGGTGCTGCTATCTACGGCGCTGCTGACCCAGCTGCTGCTGCTGCAGAAATCACTGCTATCGCTCACGCTTAATTCAGTTAAGTATCAATAAGTAATTATTGATCAGCGAGACAAAAAACCCGACCCAGCAATGAGTCGGGTTTTTTATTAAACTTTTTGAATACAGGACAAAACATGGATCATCAACAATTTATTCTGGACAACTTAAAGCGTATTCTGGACGTGACTGACAAGTCAAAAGCGGCTGAATTGCTGAAACTGGTTGAAGAGGCTGGTTCAACATTTATCGGTGGCGCTGGTCGTTCACTGCTGGTATCACGCTTCTTTGCAATGCGTTTAGTGCATTCCGGTTACAGCGTTTACATGATTGGCGAAGTGGTGACACCAGCCATCAAAAAAGGTGACTTGCTGATCCTGGTTTCAGGGTCCGGCGGTACAGCAACCTTGTTGCCATTCGTGAAAAAAGCCAAAGAAGTCGGTGCTAAACTGGTCGTTATTTCCATGAAGAAAACTTCAGCCATGGCTGATGTGGCTGACCTGGTTGTTCAAGTTGGTCAAGATGACAGCTTCCCATTGGTTAAAGGCATGCCTATGGGCGGTCAATTTGAATTGTCTACCCTGGTATTCCTGGAAGGCGCTATTTCTGAATTGATCCACGCTAAAGGCCTGACAGAAGAAGGCATGCGCGCATTGCACGCAAACCTGGAGTAAATGTCAGTGGCATAAGTTTCTTACGAAGCTTTGCTGTTAAAAAACCGGCCATCAGGCCGGTTTTTTATTGCGCGAATAATGCCAGGTCGCTGGCGGTGAGCTGTTTCTGGTGTAGTGCGCTGGCAATCAATACGCCATCTGCACCTGCTTGTGCCAGTGCCTGTATATCTGCGACGTGCCTGACGCCGCCTGCGGCATAGATGGCCTGTTGTGGATGCTGGTTTTTCAAGGAACTGATTTTTTCGACCTCTGGGCCTTGATTGGCGCCTACTTTGGGTAAGCTCATCAATATGGTCGGCTGGCTCCAGAGACCTGTTTCAGTCAGCAGGCGATCAGGGCCATGAAAGCCATCCTCAAAGAAATCCAGCGATAAAATACTATGCGCCGTTATTTCACGCATGGCTTGATAGGTTTTAATATCAATTAAGGTTTCACTGGCAATGATCGGGCGGATACCAGCGTCCAGCCAGGGCTTGAGTGCTTCGGTGCTATTGAGTCCGGCATCCACCCACCATTGCAGGTTCGGGAAGGCAGTCATGACCTGTTTAATCAATGGCAGGTGATTGGGTATGTCACCCTGGCCAGTGATTGCATTTAAATCGGCAATATACACGCAGTCAAACGCATAAACTTGTAAAATAGCAGTGATGACATCGAGCAGGGCGTGGCTATCGGTTAACTGCGATTGGATCGCACGGTAGTGCTGGCGTTGCCCTTGTATGGCTTGCACTACCTGGCCATGCATCAAATCGATGACGGGAATAATATGCACAATAAATCTCGCTTGAAAATCTGGGTCTGTGAATATGTCAGCGCTGGTGGCCTGGCCTCTGAAACATTGCCTGCCAGCTTGTTGCAAGAAGGCCTGCTGATGCGCGATGCCTTGCTGGCAGACTTGTCAGTGCTGGGCGTTGATTGTATCACTAGCCACGATAGCCGCGTTGCAGCTCCCATCCATGCCCATAGCCTGCCATTACATCCCGGTGAGGATGCTGATGCGCTTTGGCGCCAGCAATTATCATCTGATGACGTAGATGCTTGCTGGGTAATTGCGCCTGAAACAGGAGGCATTTTGCAGCATATGCAGCAATTGGTACAAACCGCTGGCAAAGTCTGGATAGGCTGTAGTGCCGACGCGATCGCGCAGACCAGTGCCAAATCGATCATGGCTGAGATTTGCCAGCAGGCTGGGATTTCAGTATTGCCGCATGTGTTTTTAGCGCAAGCCGATGCCTTGGAAAGCCTGAACTGGTACCATGCGGCTGCTACGTCTGGTTGGGTGGTAAAGCCCGATGATGGCGCAGGTTGTGAATTAACTTATTACTTTAAAAACATCAATGAACTTATTGATTTTAAATTAAAAACATCAATTGAAAATCCTTTGTTGTTCGCTAGGATTTTACTGCAGCCTTATGTGCCAGGCTTGGCGCTGAGCATGTCGGTGTTATCGACACAAGAGCGTGTACAGGTGATTGCCGGGCATCGGCAACGGATAGATATCCAGCAGGGATGTTTCCATTTTGATGGCGCTGGCGTGAACGAAGCTGTCGCCTATCTGCCCGCAATGCAGACATTGGCTGAACAGATACACAGTGCGATTCCTGGTCTGCTAGGCTACTGGGGCGCAGACATGATTTTGACCCATGACTATCAATTGATGCTGGTTGAAGTGAATCCGCGCCTCACCACGCCTTATATCGCCTTATCGCCATTACTCACAGAAAATCCTGCCGTCATGATCCTGGATGCTATTTTAGAAAATAAATTGAGTGCTGCTCAAGCACAGGCATCGTGTATTTTGTCCTTGGCTACAAAAAGCCGTACTGAGGTATTGCCCGCATGAAACGCGCTGTCATAGGGTGGGATATCGGTGGTGCGCATGTGAAAGCGGTGATGCTGGATGGGCAAGGTGAGATTGTGCGCGTATTACAGCAAGCCTGCGCCTTATGGAAAGGCCTGCCGTTACTGGAAGATGCCATCCAGCATGTATTGCATCACTGGCAAATGGAGGCAGAGGCTTGTGACCATGCGGTGACCATGACCGGTGAGCTAGTTGATTTGTTTGATAACCGTTTGCAGGGCGTACGAGCGATTGCCGAGACGGTGCAGGACTATTTGCCACACGCCGAGTTCTACCTGGCCTCAGCGGCGCAAGGCGCAGGCTTTACGGCCAGCGTAGCAGGGCAGGAGGCGCACATTGCCTCCATGAACTGGCATGCCTCGGCGCAATGCCTGGCGACCAGCATGACAGATGCCGCTATGTTGGTGGTGGATATTGGTAGCACGACTTGTGATATCACGCTGTGTGAGCAGCGGCAGGTAGTGCCTGTGGGCTGGTCTGACGCGGAGCGTATGGCTAAGCTGGGTTTATTTTATACCGGCGTCGTGCGCACGCCCCTGATGGCACTGGGACCGTTGATCACTTGGTTAGCGCCCGGGCAGGCGCAGCCAGAGCCGCGCCATATCGCCGCAGAATATTTTGCCACGACTGCGGACGTTTATCGCGTGCTTGGCGAGTTGTCCCCCAGTTATGACCTGGCCGAGACTGCGGACGGTCAAGGGCGCGCTATGGTTGACAGTATGCGCCGCCTGGCACGGATGGTGGGGCATGATGTTGAAGATCAAACGGACGATGTCTGGCAGTCGCTGGCGCTTGCGTTTAAAGCCGCGCAACTGGATTATTTGCAACAGGCCATACAATCAATCATGGCGCAGGTGCCAAGGCCACCTCAGATCATGGTCGGGCTGGGGGCGGGCAGTTTTCTGGTGGCAGCGCTGGCGCAGCGTCTGGGCCTGGTTTATCAGCCGGCCACAGCATGGATGTCCGCAGGTAATTTACAATTAAAACAAGATGCAGAGGTCTGTTTTCCAGCCTATGCGGTGGCGAGGTTATGGCAAGCATGGCATTAATTCAATTGGATTTACCTTATGCAGAAGGCATGCATTGGCTGAGGCAAGTCAGGCATCTGCCATGGCCGATGTTGCTGGAAAGTGGCCGGGTGGAGGCTAGCCAGTCACAGGCGCAAACCACGGTAGATGAAGAGGTGAGTCTGGGCGCGCGCTTTGATATTGTGGTAGCTGCGCCGGTGGCCAAAATCATCCATCGCGAGGCCGAGACTGAAGTACATACGAGCCAGGGGATAGAAAAGTCGCAGCAAGATCCTTTCCAGGTCATCCAGCAATGGTTGACACCGCATGCAGTTGAACGTATCGCCGATATTCCGTTTGCCGGTGGCGCCCTGGGGTATTTTGCCTATGACCTGGGGCGCAGTATTGAAACCATGCCCACATTGGCTGCTGAGGATATGCCGCTGCCTGAATTACTGGTGGGTATCTATGATTGGGCGGTGATCGTCGATCACCATTTGGGTATCAGCAAGCTGGTATCGCACGCTCGTTTCACCGACCAGCAGGCCCTGCAGGCATTGCATCAACAGCTATTACAACCATCCATTGCGCAGCACGAAGCAGCGTTTAAGGTCACTGGCGAGATTCAGCCGAATATGGATCAAGCGGCCTATGCCAGCGCCTTCCAAAAAGTAAAAGACTATATCCGCGCGGGCGATTGCTATCAGATCAATCTCGCACAGCGTTTTGCGGTGGATGTGGCAGGAGATGCTTGCGAGGCTTATGACCATTTCCGGCAATTGAGCCGCGCGCCATTTATGGCTTATTTGCAAGTAGAAGATGGCGCAGGTAAGCCCCTGGCGGTGTTATCGATGTCGCCGGAGCGGTTCTTGCAGGTCATTGATCGCAAAGTTGAAACGCGGCCGATTAAAGGCACACGTCCACGCTACCAGGACGCCATTGCGGATGCGCAAGCCGCAGAGGAGTTAGCGCATAGCGTCAAAGATCGCGCCGAGAATCTGATGATTGTGGATTTATTGCGCAATGATATTGGCAAGGTGTGCGAAGTAGGGTCAGTTAAAGTCGATGCCTTGTTTAAATTGCAGCGGTTTACCAATGTGCATCATTTGGTGAGTATTGTGCGCGGCTTGCTGGCGCCAAAGTTTCATGCGCTGGATTTATTGCGTGGTTGCTTTCCCGGCGGTTCCATTACCGGTGCACCCAAGTTGCGTGCCATGGAGATTATCGAAGAGCTGGAACCGCACAGACGTGGTATTTACTGTGGCAGCATTGGCTATATTGGTTTTGATGGTAGTATGGATACGAATATCGCAATAAGAACTGCCGTGATAGGTAATGATAAAATGACTTTTTTTGCCGGTGGTGGTGTGGTGGCTGATTCGGATTGTGCCAGGGAATATCAGGAAACATTTGATAAAGCCTCGCAATTTTTCAAGTTGGCAGCACACTTTAAAATGACAAAATAATATTCGGGAACGTGCCTATGTGGGTGATCAAGCTAGGGGGTAGCGTGACACACTACGACAGCCTGGTACAGTGGCTGCGACTGGTTGTCCGTTGGGGCGATGGCAAAGTCATTATTGTGCCTGGCGGCGGCTTGTATGCTGATGCCGTGCGTGATTTCCAGCGTATGCGGGCAGTACACCCGGACGGCCATATTGATGATCAGCAAGCGCATGCACTGGCCATCTATGCCATGGATCAAATGGCGCGCAGCCTGGTTGCCATGGTGCCTGAGCTTGCCCTGGTACGAAATCCACTTGAAATTGCAGAAAGCGGCTGGCAGCATCGCGGACTGGTCTGGCTGCCTAGCGAGATGGCGCTAAATACCACGTTTGCCAATGAACATGTGCTGGCCGAAAGTTGGGATGTGACCTCTGATAGCCTGGCTGCATGGCTCGCCTGGCAATTGGAGGCGCAATATGTATTGCTGGTCAAATCAGATAACAGATTGCTATATGGGCAGATGTATCTAGGGCTGCAAGCGTTGCAGTCCATGGATATTGTTGATCAGGGCTTATCTGGCTTGCTCGCAGAGGCTAAATTCCAGACTTATGTGGTGCATCAAAGCGAGTATGCGCTGTTTGAGCAGGGGTTTGCCGGGGGAGCCTTAATGGCCAAGCTGTTAAAAGACCGCCTCTTGCAAAGCGAGTAACAAGCTCGCTTAAAGTGCTTATTTAACCACCTCAGGAGACTGTTGCATCACTTTTCTCGAAACGGCCAAAATGCAGCATGATGGTCGGTAAAATCAGCAAGTTGAGGATGGTGGAAGAAATCAGGCCACCGACAATAATCGTCGCCATCGGCCCTTCAATTTCCCGTCCCGGTTCCCCACTGCCAATCGCCAGCGGTAACAGTCCAAGTGCTGTGACCAACGCTGTCATCAACACTGAAGGCAAGCGTTCAGAGGCGCCACGGATGCAGGTATCAAGATTCCACTCATAGCCTTCTACATCCACCAGGTGCTGAAAGTGCGACACCATCATAATGGAGTTGCGCAGCGTGATGCCGAATAAGGTCACAAAGCCCACCAGTGTGCCGACCGAAATCCAGCCGCCGGTAAAGAAGGTGGCGACAACGCCGCCAATCAGCGCAAACGGCAGGTTGGCGAACGTGAGCATCAGGTTACGTAAGCGGCCGAAAGCAATATACAGCATAAGGAAAATCGCCACGCCAGCCACCAGCGAGTGAATAATCAAGTCTTGCCGAGATTGCGCATTGGCTTCTGCTTCACCAGAAAACTCCAGGTAGTTGCCGCTGTTTAATTGCAGTTTTTTATGCAAAGTGCTACGTATGTCTTCGAGCAATAAGCCCTGGTCGCGACCAACAATGTTGGCCGTGATAGTTTGAATACGTTTGGCACCCGAGTGCAGAATTTTGGAACGGCCACCTTCCTGTGCCACATACGCGACATCGGACAATTTGAGCATTTGGCCTTCAGGGTTGAAGATCGGGATATTGCGCATATCTGCAATATCGTCGCGCGAGGCATCATTAAGTAGTACGCTGACGCCGATGGAGCGGTTGCCCATAAACACATGGTTGACCGGGACACCTTCGTAACAGGCCTTGACCGTGTCCAGCACGTCCACGGGCTGCAAACCCCATAGCGCCAGTTTTTCTTGTTTCAGGCGAATCACAATTTCCGGCGTTTCTGGCGGCGATTGCACCATGACATCGCGCACGCCACGAATGCTGCCAAGCAGGTTGGCAACCTTCTGGGCATCCCTGTCCAGCGCATCCAGGTCCTGGCCAAAAATATTAATCACCAGGCCTGCGGCGTAGCCGGAAATGGTTTCTTCAATACGCTCGGTTAAAAAGGTATTAATGGCAAAGTTGGCACCGACAAAGCCCAGTTCGACTTTGCCATCACCATCGTCATCTTCTGTTTCGCCGGCAAGTTCTTCGCGAATGTCGTGAAAAATACGTTCTTGCTCTTTGCCGGATACGGTGCCGATTTCGACTTCAAATTCACTGTAATGCGTGCCAAACGTATCGGCGGCATTGGGCGCGCGGCCTACCCATTGTG
The DNA here is from genome assembly GCF_002454655.1 of Methylophilus sp. UBA6697. Classification (NCBI taxonomy): domain Bacteria; kingdom Pseudomonadati; phylum Pseudomonadota; class Betaproteobacteria; order Nitrosomonadales; family Methylophilaceae; genus Methylophilus; species Methylophilus sp. UBA6697. The sequence continues at coordinate 35,506 of NZ_DKJH01000043.1, read as the reverse complement.
CGACACTTTTCACGCCAGGAATCTCCAGCAATACTTTGGTGACCTGGTTGCCCAGCTTGAGTGATTGTATTTCCGAGGTGCCAGGCACCGTTGTCATATGCAGGATATAGTGGCCTTCGCGCAGCGCCGGGATAAACTGGCTTCTGAATAAAGGCAGAATCGCGAGGCCCAGCGCGATACAAACGAAGCTGGTCATCAGGATCAACTGGTAGCGATGTTCAATCTGGTGCAGCAGTTTCACGTAGCGCTGTTTCAGCCAGCGCAACACCGGTGAGTCTTCATTTTGCAATGGTGCGTTGGCCAGCAAGGCGTAGCAAAGCGCGGGCGTGAGGGTGAGGGCAACCACCAGTGAGGCCAGGATGGCTGAAATATACGCGTAGCCCAAAGGGGCAAATAATTTGCCCGCCACGCCAGACAAGGTCAGCAATGGTAAAAAGACCAGTGCCACGATAATGGTGGCATAGACCACGGAGCTGCGGACCTCCATGGAAGCACGAAACACCACTTGCGCCGCAGGCAGCGGTTGCGACAGTAAGCGATTTTCACGCAAGCGGCGGAAAATATTTTCGGTATCAATAATGGCATCGTCAACTACTTCGCCCAAGGCAATAGCCAAACCGCCCAGCACCATAATGTTCAGCCCAACGCCGTATTGATACAGCACCACAATCGCAGTCAGCAACGACAATGGAATCGCCGTCGCTGAGATCACGGCAGTGCGTACATTAAACAAGAAGGCAAACAGTACCAGCACCACCAGGAATGAGCCGATTAAAATATCCGTACGCAAACTGTGTATGGCGGTTTCAATAAAGTTGGCCGGACGGAACAAGCCTTCATGCAGTGTGATTTTTTGTGCGGTCAGGCTGGGCTTGATGTCTGCCAGTTTGCGTTCCAGCAGCTTGGTCAACGCATACACATTGGCGCCCAGTTGGCCTTGTACTGATAAATAGACCGCGGGATGGCCATTGATGGCCGCTGCGCTGATAGAAGGGGCAGCCCCTTCGGCGACCTCTGCCACATCACTGATGCGGATGGTACGGCCCAGTTTACGCAGAAGCGTGATATTAGCCAATTGCTGTGGTGTTGTCGTTTGGCCCTGGCTGTTGAGGATAATGCGCTGGTTGTCGTTTTGAATATAGCCTGCGCCACGTACGCCGGTCGCACGGCTGGCCGCATTGACCACATCTTGCACATTCAATTGGTACAGCATCAGTTTGCGTGGATCAATCTTGATCTGAAACTGGCGTACTTCGCCGCCGTAGACGTTGATATCAGCGACGCCAGGAATCGCCATTAAGTGTGGTGTTAAATGCCAATCCACCAGCGTGCGTAGCTGCATCAGTGACAGCTTGTCCGACGTGACGCCGATGCCCATCACCGTGCTGGCCGAGGAGGTGAGCGGGGTGATATTGGGCACAATGCCGGGCGGCAACTGGCTGCCCAGCATATTCAGGTGTTCGGCGACGATTTGCCGGTTACGGTAAATGTCTGATTTATCCTGAAAAATCACCGTAATAATAGACAGACCAGGAATCGACTGCGAGCGCAGGCTTTTAATGCCGATCGCTCCCGAAATGACATTTTCAATCGGCTGCGTGACCAGTTTCTCGACCAGGCTAGCCGAGAGTCCTGGCGACTCGGTTTGAATCACCACCTGCGTTGGGGCAAACTCTGGGAATACGTTGAGGTCGCTCTGTGTCAGGCTATAGGCGCCATAGACAATGACCAGCAGGGCGAGTCCGATCATCACGCCGTAAAAGCGGATGGCAAACCTGACCAGTGCCGCCATCATGTTTGCAGGCCTCTATGGTTTATCAGCATTCTCAGCTTAGTCTTCATTTTCATTTTTGATCTGAAACTTGAATTCTTCTGACAATAATAGCTGCGCGCCGCGGGTCACCACTTCAGTGCCTGGCGCGATACTGTTATCAAACCAGCCATTGTCCAGCTCAATATCAGAGGCGACTGGTTTGCGCAAAAAGGTATCTGGCTTGGTTTTAACGTAAATCCAGGCCATGCCGCCATGCCAGGCAATGGCCTGGTTAGGCACAATGACACCTTTCATGGTGGCAGAAGAAGATTGTGCCGGCACGACATTGACACGCATACCGACGCGTAAATAGTCTGCTGGCGCACTATAGAAATAGGTTTTACCAATATTGCTGATATCGGTCTGGATGGATTGCGACACGTAATCGGCTTTAATCGGCGCAATTTCGTCTTGGATAGGCGAAATATACAGGCTGGAGTTGCCCTCCGGCGCCTTGAAATTGAGCGGGAAGCTGACCTGCACCAAGACTTTCTTTTGCATCAGCAACTCATGCAGTGGGCCGGGTGACGGGTGCTGCGTCACCAGCATGGCCAGTGGTTGGCCCCATTGCGCAATAATGGTGTCGGTGAGTGCTTTCAGCTGTGCCTGTGCGGTTTTGATCTGGGTTTGGTCGTTAATCACCAATGCCTGCGCTTCCTGCACGGCTTTATCGGAGACGTTCTTGTCGTCTTCATTCAGATGTTTATAGCGTTGATATTGTAACTGGTGGTTGGGAAGCACACTTTCAGCCAGCGCCAGTTGTGATTTAAGTAATTGATATTGGCTGTTGTAGTCGACCAGGGTTTGAATTGACATCACAGAACCCAGCACTTTGATATTGCCGTGGTAATCATAGGGCTGTAATGGTTGCACACTGATGCCGCTGTTTTGTTGCGTCGCCAGATTGAGTTGCACCACTTGCAGGCCGTTTTGCTCAGTGACGCGCACCGGCCCTTCAATTTCTTCTTCGCTATCATCCTGAATCGACTCATATTCATCGCGGCCAACAAACACGATGGCCCAAATCAGAATGACAATTAAAATAATCTGGGCCCCGATGATCCAGAGTGCTTTTTTATTCATTTTGCTGGCGCCTCTTGTTGCTGGTTGGCAAAAGCCGTTGCACGTTGTGATAGCGCAATCGGTTTTTGCATCACATTTTCAATCTCCTGCAATGCACGCATGACATTGGCCTGTTGCGTGATCAGGCGCTGCTGTGCACTATAGAATTGGATTTCTATTTGCAGGTATTCTGTTTTATCGATCAGCCCTTGATGCCACTGCTTTTCCAGTTGCAGTTTGCGACCTGATTGCTGTTCATATTCATGGGTTAATGTTACCAACAGCTTGGCAGCGTCGCGATACTTGATAAAGCTCTGCTCGGAAAGCTGGATGACCTGGTGTTGTAAGGCGTAAAAGCGAACTGCTTCATTTTGCCGCACCTGCTCGGCATGTGCCCACAGGTCAGAAGACTTATTGAGCAGGTTAAGCATAGTGCCGATACCCAAAGACCAGATTTTGTCGCCATACTCATAAATCATGCCCGGGTTGAGTGACAGGTCCGGGTAACGCTTGGCCATTTCCAATCGGAGTTGTGATTCAGCTTTTGCATATTGTGCCAGCCCGCGCTGGATATCCATGCGGTTGGTTAAGGCGGTATTCTGGATAGTGGACGCATCTGCGTAGGCCTGCGACTGTGCAAAGCGTGCTTTCAATATTTGCGATAACTGAAGTGGGGCGATATTGAGTGGCAGATTATGCTGCTCGGTCAGGCCGGCATCATGCAGAATCTTTTGCTCGGTTTGCCTGATTTGCAAGGTCAGTTGCTGCAATTGCCAGGCGGATTGGTCATGTTGCAGGCGGATGGGCAGTACATCTGATTTGCCCGCTACACCATAGTCCAGCCGCTTCTGGTAGGCGGCAAGCAGTGTCTGCTGGGCTTGCTGCAATCTACTCAGGTTGCCTTGCATGGCTTGTTGCTCAGCCAGCAGAATCAAGTCCAGGCTCAGTTGCTGCCGCAAAGTCCAGGCAGTTTCCGAAATCATTATTTTTGCAATGTCGGCCTGGTATTGTGCAATGTCGATATTGATCTGCCGCTTGTTGGCGGTAATCACCGGCAGATCCACCTGCAAACCGTAAGACCAAGGATTAATATCACCATTGGCACGGTTGCTGTGCGATAACTGGCCATTCAGGCCGACTTGCGGGCGCAAACCAGCGCTGGTAATCCCTGCCAAGGCCACGGCGTAGTCAGATTTGGCGACTTTGAGGGCAGGGTGAAAGTAGAGCGCTGACAGCGTCAGGCTATCCAGATCCCATGCATTAATCGGCCACGGCATGGCTGGCGATTGAGATTCAATAAAGGTTTTAAAGCCATCTGCAGCAGGTGTTGCCTGTTGAATGGCATCAATATTCTGTTGCTGCGGAATAGGCTTGGCCTGAAAGGCAATACCGCACGCCGTTAACAGCAGCGGGGAAAGGTAGGCGAGCAGACGCATGGCGTTTGCAGGGCTGGTGCAAACACACCAGCACCCGAGAGTTTATTCGACGATGGTCGCGTGGACAGCATCCAGCGCGTCTTGCAACAGTTCTTCTGGCAACTGATTGATGGTGGTTGCCAGCAAATCCGCTGCTTCGACTGTGCGAATCGGCAAGTCGGTTGTATTGAGTTCTGCGATTAAACCGGCAGCCACACCAGTAATCTTGAGCAAAATCTCACGCTCTCGCATTAAAAGCTCAAGTTCCGCTCTAAGCATATTTTCTTCGGCTGAATGCATATCCTGTCCCATCAACAACTTCTTTATGATCTTTAATCCAGCATCTTGCAGTTGAACGTCAGGCTTGTCAATGTGAACGCCCCAAGTTTGTGGAATCGCTTAAAAATGGGCTATAATAGCGAATTGTCGGTGTTGGCTGGCAAGATGCGAAAGTGGCGGAATTGGTAGACGCACTGGATTTAGGTTCCAGCGCCGCGAGGCGTGAGAGTTCGAGTCTCTCCTTTCGCACCACCTTACTTATAATCGGGTGGTGCATGAACGAAATAACAGGCTTCCGTTGCAGGAGGCCTTTATTGTTTTTAGCGTTGGATAATGAGCAGAAAGAGATGACATATGAATATTGTACAAACACCAAATGCACCCGCTGCGATTGGCCCTTATGCGCAAGGGGTTGTCGTCGGTAATATTCTTTATACCTCTGGCCAGATTGCATTGCGTCCGGACGGCAGTTTGAATGATGGTGACATCGTGACACAAACCCGCCAGGTGTTGGCAAATCTGCAAGCAATTATTGAAGCCGCAGGCGGCAGCTTGCAGCAAGTGGTTAAAACAACTGTGTTTCTTAAAAACCTGGATGATTTTGCTGCGATGAATCAGATTTATGCTGAAGCGTTTGTGACACATACGCCTGCGCGTTCTACCGTGCAAGTGGCTAAATTGCCACGCGATGTATTGGTGGAAATTGAAGCTATTGTTGCTTTAAAATAATGCTGGCAAGTGGTGCTTGAAGTCTGTTTTTCTGGCGCCATATAACACTTAAACACAGGCTTTTTGGCGAGCTTCGTTCTATTTAATGAAGCGAAGTGATACGCTTGTTGCGTAGGCATGGGCTTGAAGTTTATTTCAATTGAGACTTGTGTTATATTTTTAGGCTCTTTTTTCATAATTTGATCACCATTAGAAACCTTTAGAGTGTGGTCAGGTTGTGTTTAAACATTTATTAAGACGCACAAGCAGGCGTCTACTTACATAACCCATCGTTATTAAAACGATTTTTACAGGAAGTTCAGCATGGCAGCAGTATCTGTTGAAACAGTCAGCAACTTGGAACGTCGCATGACTATCAAAGTCCCTTTAGCTCCGCTGGAAGGGCAAATCAGACAACGTTTACAGCAAATTTCTCGTACAGCCAAATTTTCTGGTTTCCGTCCGGGCAAAGCGCCTATTGGCCTGGTTAATCAGCACTATGGTGATCAGGTGCGTGACGAGGTTTACTCCAAAGCGGTTGAGACCAGCTTTGGCGATGCTGTTGAGCAGAACAAACTGCGTGTTGCTGGCTTCCCGAATATTGAACACTTGCCATTTAAAGATGCTGCAGAAGAGTTTGAATACATCGCTACTTTTGAGATTTTCCCGGAAGTAGCCGTGGGTGATCTGAGCAAAGTTAAAATCGAGCGCCCGGCACTGGAATTGTCCGATGCTGACGTAGAAAAAACACTGGATGTATTGGTGAAGCAGCGCGTGAGCTACGAGCCTGTGAAACGTGCGTCTAAAAAAGCGGATCGTATTAATATCACATTGACGGCTTCTATCGATGGTCAACAGGTTGAAAGCACAGGCGATCGTGGTATCGACTTGGTGATTGGTGAGCCAGGCCGCGTCAAGGAGTTTGATGATGCCTTGATCGGTGGTAAAGCGGGTACTGAGAAATCATTCGATATTACTTACCCGGCTGATCACAATCCTGCACAATTGGCAGGTAAAACAGTGGCTTATGACGTGAAGTTCGTGTCCGTGTCACAACCGGTTTATCCTGAAATCGACGCTGAGTTTGCTAAAAACCTGGGCGTGGAAGACGGTAACCTTGACACCATGAAGTCTGAAATCAAACAAAGTCTGGAGCAAGAAGTCGACAAGCGTATCAAAGCGCGTGTCAAAGAGTCTGTATTCCAGGCCCTGGTGGATGAAACCAGCTTCGAATTGCCAAAAGCGATTGTGTCTGCTGAAACCAACCGCCTGATGCAAGTAGCGGCACAAAACCTGCGTCAACGTGGTGTGGATCCAGCGCAAGTGCCGATGGAGCCTTCTGTGTTTGAAACACAGGCGCAACGTAACGCCAAATTGCGTATGGTATTGACTGAGTTGGTGAATACCAATAACTTGCAAGCGTCAGCTGATCAAGTACGTGCGATGGTCGATAGCTTTGCGCAAAGCTTTGAGAAGCCTGATGAGCTGGTCAGCTGGTATTATGCAGATGTTAAACGTCTGGATGAGCCTGCAGCCTTGGCAACAGAAGAGAATGTAGTGGCTTGGGTGCTGGATAAAGCCAAAGTCACTAACAAAAAAATTAAATTTGATGAATTGATGATGGCAGGTGCTTAAACCATGAATTATATGAACGCGAACGAGGGCATAATGCAACAAAGAATGGAGCCGCAAGGGCTTGGCTATATCCCAATGGTCATTGAGCAAAGTGGCCGCGGTGAGCGTTCGTATGACATCTATTCAAGATTACTCAAAGAGCGCGTCATTTTCCTGGTGGGTCCTGTCAATGATATGACAGCCAACCTGGTAGTGGCGCAGCTGTTGTTCCTTGAGGCAGAAAATCCGGACAAGGATATTTCCTTGTACATTAACTCTCCAGGCGGCTCTGTGACTGCCGGTATGTCAATTTATGACACCATGCAGTTTATCAAGCCGGACGTGAGCACATTGTGCATTGGCCAGGCGGCCAGCATGGGGGCGTTTCTGCTGACTGCAGGCGCCAAGGGCAAGCGCTTTTGCCTGCCTAACTCTCGCGTGATGATTCACCAGCCACTGGGCGGTTTCCAGGGCCAGGCGTCTGATATCGCGATTCACGCTAAAGAGATTTTGTACCTCAAAGACAAATTGAATGGCATCATGGCTCATCATACGGGTCAAAATATTGAAACTATTGCCAACGATACCGATCGTGACAATTTTATGAGTGCTGACGCTGCCAAGGCTTATGGTCTGGTAGACCAGGTGATTGCCGCACGTAGCGCTGTTTAATCAGCGAGCAACCAGCAGGGGAATAGCATGGCAAACAAATCTGATAGCGAAAAGCTTTTATATTGCTCGTTTTGTGGCAAAAGCCAGCACGAAGTCAAAAAACTGATTGCTGGACCCTCTGTATTCATTTGCGATGAATGCGTTGATTTGTGCAACGACATTATCCGCGAAGAAATCCAGAGCCTGAACGAAATCAAGTCCGCAGATAAAAAACTGCCGACACCACAGGAAATCTGCCTGATTCTGGATCAATACGTCATTGGTCAGGTACAGGCGAAAAAGAATCTGGCCGTGGCGGTATACAACCACTACAAGCGCCTGGGTTACAACCCGTTGTCTGACTCCAATCAGACCGGTAAAGATGACATCGAAGTGCAAAAAAGCAATATTTTGCTGATCGGGCCAACGGGTTCAGGTAAAACTTTGCTGGCACAAACGTTGGCACGCCTGCTGGATGTGCCATTCGTCATGGCCGATGCCACCACGTTGACTGAAGCTGGTTATGTGGGGGAAGACGTTGAAAACATCATGCAGAAATTGCTGCAAAAGTGTGACTACGACGTTGAGAAAGCGCAGCGCGGTATTGTCTATATCGATGAAGTTGACAAGATTTCCCGTAAATCTGACAACCCATCTATTACGCGCGATGTGTCAGGTGAAGGTGTGCAGCAAGCCTTGCTGAAACTGATCGAAGGCACGATTGCTTCTGTACCACCACAAGGTGGCCGCAAACATCCTAACCAGGAATTTGTGCAACTGGACACGACTAACATCCTGTTCATTTGCGGCGGTGCATTTGATGGTCTGGAAAAAGTCATTCGTCATCGCTCGGAAAAAGGCGGCATTGGTTTTGGCGCTGAAGTGAAGAGTAAAGAAGATGTGCGTGCTGTTGGCGAAGTCCTGCGCGAAGTTGAGCCAGAAGATCTGATCAAGTTTGGCCTGATTCCTGAGTTTATTGGTCGTTTGCCAGTGGTGGCAACGCTGGAGTCTCTGGATGAGGCGGCTTTGATGACGATTTTGGTTGAGCCGAAAAATGCATTGACCAAACAGTATATGAAGTTGTTCAAGATGGAAGGTGTGGAGCTGGAGTTTGAAGATTCCGCACTGCTTTTGATCGCTAAAAAAGCGCTTGAGCGTAAAACCGGTGCACGTGGTTTGCGTTCTATCATGGAACATTCATTACTTGACCTCATGTATGAATTGCCATCACTCAAGGGCCTGGCTAAGGTGATTGTAGATGCTGGCGTGATTGAACACACTTCCGAACCAATTCTGATTTATCAGGATGCGCAAAAACGCGTTGAAAACGCAAACTAAATCCCCCTTGCAATAGCCACCCGGCTATTGCAAGATAGCATCTACAACATTAGATGCCTGCTCTCTTGAATTCTCAAAGAATGTTCCCATCTAAATGCAAAGGACTGGCTCCTTTGACACTTTTTGAAAGACGCTATGACAGAACACACTTTGCTTGACTCCGAGATACCCGAAGAAAACGCTTTAATCCCGTTATTGCCATTGCGCGATGTCGTTGTCTACCCGCATTTAGTGATTCCGCTGTTTGTTGGCCGCACCAAGTCGGTTAAAGCGCTGGAACGCGCCTCAGAAGGCGATAAAAAGATTTTGCTGGTGGCCCAAAAATCGGCCAACAAAGACGATCCGACGGCAGAAGACCTGTACGAAATCGGGACGCTGGCAACTGTATTGCAAATGCTGAAGTTGCCTGACGGTACCGTGAAAGTGTTGGTTGAAGGTCTGCATCGTGTGCGTGTTTCCGACTTTATGGAAACCGATGATTGCTTCATGGCATTAGGCGTAGAGGTTGAGCAAACCGACCAGGACGACAAAGAGGCTGAAGCCTTGATGCGTACAGTCATGACCCAGTTTGACCAATACGTCAAACTGAACAAAAAGATTCCCCCTGAAATCCTGACCTCATTGGCGACGATTAACGAGCCAGGCCGCTTGGCGGACACCATTTCTGCACATCTGACCCTCAAGCTCGAGGAAAAGCAAAAAGTGCTGGAAATGCTCAGTGTCATCGAGCGTTTAGAGCACTTGCTGTTCCTGATGGAGTCTGAAATTGACATCTTGCAGGTAGAGAAACGCATCCGTGGCCGTGTGAAACGCCAAATGGAGAAAAGCCAGCGTGAGTACTATCTGAATGAGCAAGTCAAAGCGATTCAGAAAGAGTTGGGCGAGCAAGACGAAAATGCCGAGATGGAAGAGCTTGAGCAGCGCATCAAAAATGCGGCCATGCCTAAAGAAGCCTTGGCTAAGGTCACTGCCGAGTTCAAGAAACTCAAATTGATGTCCCCCATGTCAGCTGAAGCTTCCGTGGTGCGCAACTACATTGATACCTTGCTCAACCTGCCTTGGAAAAAGAAAACCAAAATCAGCAAAGACCTGCAAACCGCAGAAGAGATTCTGGATGCAGACCATTACGGCCTGGATAAAGTCAAAGAGCGGATTGTGGAGTATCTGGCGGTACAACAACGCGTAGGCAAGCTCAAGGCCCCCATCTTGTGCCTGGTGGGCCCGCCAGGGGTAGGTAAAACCTCGCTGGGGCAGAGCATCGCTAAAGCCGTGAACCGCAAGTTTGTGCGGATGGCCTTGGGCGGCGTGCGTGATGAAGCCGAAATTCGTGGCCACCGTCGTACCTACATTGGCTCCATGCCGGGTAAAGTGCTGCAGAGCATGACCAAGGTTGGCGTGAAAAACCCTTTATTCCTGCTCGACGAAGTCGACAAGATGGGGCAAGACATGCGTGGTGATCCATCCTCAGCGTTGCTGGAGGTGTTGGATCCAGAGCAAAACCATACTTTTGCCGATCACTATGTTGAAGTGGACTATGACCTGAGCGACGTCATGTTCGTGGCAACGGCTAACAGTATGAATATTCCTGAGCCATTGCTGGATCGTATGGAAATCATTCGTCTGTCCGGCTACACCGAAGACGAAAAGATCAATATCGCTCAACGCTACTTGCTGCCTAAGCAATTAAAAGCGCACGCGCTGAAAACCACAGATATTTCTGTGGCCGAGAGTGTGTTGCGCGATATCGTGCGTTATTACACGCGTGAGGCCGGGGTTCGCCGTCTGGAGCAAGAGATCGCCAAAATTTGCCGTAAAGCCGTTAAAGAGCAATTGCTGGCTAAAGGTAAAAGCAAAACGGTTAAGAAGGTTAATATCACCAGCAAAAACATTGAGCAATATCTGGGCGTGAAGCGCTACGACTTTGGCGTTGCTGCCAAAGAAAACCAGGTAGGGCAGGTGACAGGGCTGGCCTGGACTTCAGTCGGCGGCGAGTTGCTGACCATTGAAGCCGTGACTTTGCCAGGTAAAGGCAAAACCATTACCACTGGTAAGCTGGGTGATGTGATGCAAGAGTCTGTGACCGCTGCGATGAGCGTTGTGCGTAGCCGTTCAGAAGGCTTGGGCATCCCAACCGACTTCTACGAGAAGAAGGACATCCATATTCACTTGCCAGAAGGGGCGACCCCTAAAGATGGCCCAAGTGCTGGTATTGGCCTCACAACAGCGATTGTATCGGTGCTCACTGGCATTCCAGCGCGTGCTGATGTCGCGATGACCGGTGAAATTACGCTACGTGGTGAAGTCTTGCCGATTGGCGGATTGAAAGAGAAACTGTTGGCAGCCCATAGAGGTGGGATTAAAACAGTGCTAATTCCTTCTGCCAATGAAAAAGATTTAGTCGAAATTCCGGCCAATATCAAGAAGGATCTGGAGATTCATTGCGTAAAATGGATCGATCAGGTGCTGGATTTGGCCCTCGAAAGTGCGCCGCAACCTCTGGTAGTCGATGCGCCAGCTGTTGAGATTGTCGCTTCTGGCGACGCGAATTCGGAGCAAGCTGTCACGCATTAGTAAAATTGATGCGAATTATTGTCAAAAGGCCGGATTAGCGCTTGACAGCTCGTTTTGCGGCTTGATATAAAGACGGTACAGGATGTACCTGTCTTTTTAACTAGTTATTAGGGGAAACACGTGAATAAATCAGAATTGATAGATCATATTGCAAGTGCTGCTGGTATTTCTAAAGCCGCTGCGGCTCGTGCTCTGGATGCAACAACTGAGGCTATTTCCGGCGCATTGAAAAAAGGTGATCTGGTAACCTTGATTGGTTTTGGTACATTCTATGTAGGTGAGCGTTCTGCCCGTTCTGGCCGTAATCCTCGTACCGGCGCAACAATTAATATCAAAGCTGCAAAATCTCCTAAATTTAGGGCTGGTAAAGGCCTTAAAGATGCTGTAAACTAGCATTCTTTGGTTGAGCAGCGTTAGTTGCTCTGCCAGCAGTAGCAACACAAGTGGTTGTTACGGGTGCTTAGCTCAGTTGGTAGAGCGTCGCCCTTACAAGGCGAATGTCAGCGGTTCGACCCCGTTAGCACCCACCACCACCTCCCTGCCTGCACATTTCAAATCAATCCCCGCTCGCTAAACGAAAACGTTTCCTGCCTGGCCACAATAATGTGATCAAGCACCTTGATATCCACCAGGTTTAAAGCGTCTTTCAAACTGATGGTCAATTGCTCATCAGCACGACTAGGCTCAGCATTACCCCCTGGGTGATTATGGCTCAATATCACTGCTGCCGCATTTAAGGCCAGTGCACGCTTCACGACCTCTCGCGGATAAACACTGGTTTGCATCAAGCCGCCTTCAAACAAGGTTTCATAAGCAATCAGGCGATTCTGCGCATCCAGAAACATCAAGCCGAACACTTCGCGCTGCAGATGCGACAATTGCAACTGCAAATAATCTTTGACCTGCTTGGGCGAGCGAAAACTATCTTTTTGCTGCAAGGCTTCACCCAGCGCACGTTTGCTCATCTCGAGCACCGCCTGCAACTGGCAATATTTGCTCGTGCCCATACCCGGCACCGCCGTCATCTGCTGCACATCCGCAGAAAACACGCCATTCAGGCTTTGAAAATGCTGTAACAGATCACGCGCCAGATCCACAGCGGTTTTGCCAGTCATGCCGACACGCAAAAAAATGGCCAGCAACTCTGCGTCAGACAAAGCTGCGGCACCCGCACGCAATAATTTCTCACGCGGACGCTCTTGTTCGGGCCAATCGGTGATTGCCATCGCGCTTCCCGCTTACTTTGACCAGCCAATTTCACGCGCGGTGGGCCTGCCGATCACCACAGCGTCAAGGTCTTTGGCCATGCGTGCGTTGTGCGCCGTTTGCGGCACTTTGCCCGCCATCACTTCGGCCATTGCCTGAGGATAGCGCGGTTGCGCATAAGGCTCGGCATAGCCTTGTGGGAACAAAGGCAGGCTGGTGTTCAAGTCATACTTATCTGAAGCGCTCAAGGTATGCAGTAATTCATGACTGATAATGATGGCATTGGTGGCATGCTGACTGTTTTCGGCAAACAGATTAACGCGGCCAATGCGGCCTTTGTGCAAAGCGGTGGAATGCAACAAATGGCGATGCTGTGACGGGTCGTGATACAACAGATACAGCTTGATATCGATGGGCACACCTACTTCAGGCTGATGCTGCCAGCTAAACCATCGAAACTTAAGGCTCCACAAAATAATATCCAATAATTGCCCGTTGACCGCTGGCGGCGCGGGAGGGATATCGTGAATTTCGGGGCCTAAATAAACCGTCACAGGTCGATGCAAAGGCAATTGATACTTCAGGGCTTCACGCGAAAAAAACTGCGCAATGATGTCAAAGTCCTGCGCACGTAAGCTGGCAATATAGGTATCCACTACGGGAGCACCATCAGCATTCACCGGGTACACAGCCACATTCAAAGGCTTGCGCCATTGCAAGGTGAGATACTCTTGCCAAAGCTGCATCAATGCAGCCAGCACCACAACCACCCAGAACAAAATCCTGACTAACTTTATCATGTGCCCCACCCCATGGATGACCAGATGTTAACATCTTTAAAGAAAATGCTACATAGCCGAGAAATGGCAATTGCATGTGGTTTACAGTTAAAATGCAGCCATGACTCCAACGCACTCACATTCCCGCCATCTGCTGCTGGGCGTGACTGGCGGCATTGCCGCTTACAAGACGGCAGAACTGGTGCGCTTACTGGTCAAACAAGGCCATAGCGTACAAGTGGTGATGACTGAAGCCGCGACGCACTTTATGACGCCCACGACCTTGCAGGCATTGTCCGGCAACCCGGTGTTTGTCGACAGCTGGGATCAGCGCATTCCTAACGGCATGCCGCACATAGAGCTCAGCCGCAAAGCAGATGCTATTTTAGTGGCGCCTGCCAGCGCAGACTTTCTCGCCAAACTGACACATGGTTTTGCCAACGATTTACTTTCCACATTATGTCTTGCACGTGAGTGCCCACTCCTGGTAGCACCAGCAATGAACAGGCAAATGTGGGAGAACCCTGCAACACAGCGTAACATCGTGCAATTACAACAAGACGGCATCACGATATTAGGCCCTGACAGCGGGGAACAGGCATGCGGTGAGGTTGGCCAAGGCCGGATGCTCGAGCCAGAAGACTTGCTGGAAGAGGTAAACAGCTTTTTTACGCCTAAATGGTTAGCTGGCAAAAAAATCATGATCACGGCCGGTGCCACGCTGGAAAAGCTGGACCCGGTGCGCGGCCTCACCAACCTGAGTAGCGGAAAAATGGGCTATGCCCTGGCGCAGGTCGCCATGCGCATGGGCGCAGAAGTCACATTGGTGCATGGCCACGCAAGTGCCACGCGCCCGACAACCAGCCAGGCCTACTTTGCCAGTAGCGCGCAAGACATGTACCAAACCGTGATGCAACATATTGCCAGCCAGGACATATTTATAAGTGTCGCTGCCGTTGCTGACTACAGACCGGATGTTTCTTCTGAGCAGAAAATCAAAAAAAGTGAGGAAACACTTACCGTTAACCTCATAAAAAATAAAGACATTCTGGCAGACGTTGCTTCTTTACCCAACCCGCCCTATTGCGTTGGCTTTGCGGCAGAAACAGAACAAGTAGTCGATTATGCCAAGCAAAAAAGACTGGCAAAACGCATCCCCATGATAGTGGCCAATCACGCCAATACCGCCATGGGCAGCGACCAGAATGCAGTCACCATCATCGACCAACACGGCGAATATGCACTTGGCACAGATGACAAAATTAACATTGCATTCAAACTCTTAACGCACCTTAAAAGCCAATTTGATCCAAGCTAATTAAATCGGTCATTCTCAGTATTTTCATGAAAATACTGAGACCTCCAAGCTTACACTCAGCTTACAATCGCGCAGTCTATTTTTAGCACTGAGAATTACAATGCGCGCACCTCGTTTTACGCCCTTATACATCGCTCTTTCTGCTGCCTTTGGCAATATGCCACAAGCCATGGCGGACGAAGAAAAAACCCTCACACTTTCGCCAGTCGTTGTCACAGCTACCCGTCAGGCACAAAACAGCTTTGACTTGCCTGTGGCCATTGATGTGGTTGAGCAAAAGAATATCAAAGACGGCCAGTTGCAAATGAACCTGTCCGAAAGCCTGATTCGCGTGCCTGGCATCACGGCACAAAACAGGACACAGCAAGCACAAGATCCACAAATCTCCAGCCGCGGCTTTGGCTCACGCTCATCCTTCGGTGTACGCGGCATCCGCGTCTATGTCGATGGCATTCCCCTCACCATGCCAGATGGCCAGGGACAGCCAGGTGTAGTCGACCTGTCATCGATAAAAAGTATTGAAGTCATGCGCGGCCCGTTCTCATCCCTCTACGGCAACTCATCCGGCGGTGTGATTCAGATGTTTACGCAAGACGCGCCAGCCACACCAACAATTGGTGCTACCACGATGTTTGGTAGCTATGACACCAAACGCAATGTGCTGGAAGCTGCGGGACAATTAGAAGGGTTGGAGTATTCATTGAATATATCCAACTATGAATCTGACGGCTACAGAGCCAATAGCTCAAGTAATAAACAAATGGCGACCGCCAAATTCAAATTTAATTTGAACGAAGACACCAAAGTCACAACGCTGGTGAACTGGTTTGATCAGGAAGCACAAGATCCGCTGGGGCTAGACCGTGCAAGAGCTTTTTCTAACGGCACACGAGATAAAGTTGTCCCTGCTGCCTTATTTGCGAACACCAGTGTTAAACGTGACCATACGCAAGTTGGTTTTAACATCGAGCATGCGTTTAACGAAAATAACAAAATCAGCTTTATTCCCTACGTAGGGACAAGGAACAATGCTCAGATTTTAACTACATCAGCACTTGCTACTGGACTTATTGGTTCATGCACCGCAGCCAACCCGCCTGCCGGCACCTGTGCAAGACTAAGCCAAATAAGTCGAGAGTTTTACGGTGCAGATACGCGCTGGGATAATAAAGGCATCTTAGGTGTGATGCCTTACAGTTTAAGTATAGGCATCACCTATGGAAAATCCTCGGATAGCAGACTAGATAGAAATATACTTGTCAATGGTGTAGCTGCAAACGCTTTGAACAGGGATGAGGACAACATCTCTTCCAATTTTGACCAATATATACAAGGCAAATTAAGCCTAACACCTACATTAGATATTCATGCTGGTGCTAGACACACAAAGGTTAAACTGGAGGTCAAAGACAATTTCATAACGCCTGGCAACCCTGGACAAGGCGACAATAGTGGGTCTGTTGAATACCAACAAACAACACCCGTAATTGGTGCAATTTGGAAAGCTACAGAAACACTTAATTTTTACGCAAACTTTGGCAAAGGTTTTGAAACACCAACCTTTATCGAGGCTGCCTTTGATAACGTTTCGACTGGTGCGGCAAGCAAACCTAATCTTGGTTTAAAAGCATCGGAAAGCAATAACACAGAAATTGGCCTGAAATCATTTCTAACAGACAACACTCGCTTCAATCTCACACTATTTCACATCAAGACAAAAGATGAAATCGTTGTAAATCAGACGAATGCTGGCAGGTCATCCTATACAAATGCTAACGATACAAAACGCAATGGCGTCGAGTTATCTCTTGATAGTAAATTCGACAATGGCATTAGCACTTTTGTCTCCTATACTTACCTAGATGCAAAATTTGACTCCGCCTATAGAAACGTACGTTCAGGAAATAAAATTCCCGGCACTTACAAACATCAACTGTATGGCGAAGTAGCGTGGCAATATCAACCTTTAGGTTTTTTTAGTGCGCTGGAGGGACGCTATAACAGTGATGTTTTCGTGAATGACATCAATACAGATAAAGCACCTTCATATACGATCTTCAATATACGAGCAGGACTCGAACAAAACCTGACCAATTGGCGATTTAAAGAATTTATCCGCTTAGAAAACATTACTGATAAAGATTACATCGGTTCTGTACGCGTCAATGACGGCAATGGCTTATTCTTCGAACCTGCCGCTGGCCGCAACTATTTGCTTGGCCTAAGCGCGCAATACAAGTTCTAATCTTCGCATTAATAAAAAAGCCAGCCTCCGCTGGCTTTTTTATTGTGGCTGCTTATCGCGCGTAGTGATTTTCGGTCACATTTCGTGTTTAATAGCGCAATCTTTTTCTGGAGTATGCAGCATGTCGATTACCGTAGATCTCAAGATTCTTGACCCCCGCCTGCATCACATGATGCCCAACTATGCAACGCCTGGCTCAGCCGGGTTAGATTTACGTGCCTGTATTGAGCATACGCAAACCATACAGCCGGGCGAGACCATCATGATTCCGACGGGCATGGCGATTCATATCGACAATGCTTATTATGCCGCCATGATCCTACCGCGCTCAGGTTTAGGCCATAAACATGGCATTGTGCTTGGCAATCTGGTTGGGTTGATTGACTCGGACTATCAAGGACAATTGCTGGTTTCATGCTGGAACCGCAGTAAAGAGCCATTTATCCTGAACCCGATGGAACGGGTGGCGCAGATGGTAATCGTGCCTGTTGTGCAGGCAGATTTTCATATTGTGGATGAATTCACCAGCAGCGAACGGGGCGAAGGTGGCTTTGGCAGCACTGGCAAGCATTAATTGTTTGAAAAATTACAATAAGCGCTTGATTTGTGCATACGATTCAATCTATAATCTCGCTCTTTCTGAAAAGATAAAAGTATTTGGAGACAACCATGGCACGTGTATGTCAGGTAACCGGTAAAAAACCAATGGTGGGCAACAATGTTTCTCACGCACAAAACAAAACAAGACGTCGTTTCTTGCCTAACTTGCAAAACCGTAAGTTTTGGGTTGAGAGCGAAAACCGCTGGGTAAGCCTGCGCATTACCAACGCTGCTTTGCGTACGATCGACAAAAATGGTATCGACGCTGTGTTGGCTGATTTGCGTGCTGCTGGCGAAAAAATCTAACTCGCGACATTTAGTCAGCAAAGGATATTATCATGCGTGAAAAAATCAAATTGGAATCCAGTGCTGGTACAGGTCATTTCTATACCACCACAAAAAACAAACGTACTATGCCAGAGAAAATGGAGATCAAGAAATTTGACCCGGTAGCTCGTAAGCATGTGCTGTACAAAGAAACTAAATTGAAATAATTTCAGTTTCCAGCATTAATAAAAAAGCCTGCAATCGCAGGCTTTTTTATTTTGGTCGCTATACCAACCTTCCCATTATTCTGAAGCCAGATTTAAAGCTGCCTGACCGGAAATAATACGCACATCCTGCTGTGGGTATGGGATCTGAATATTATTCGCTTTAAAGCGCTGCCAAATCTCGTAATAGACCTCACTCTGCAGCTTGGCGGTCGCCTCCTCGGGATTAAGCACCCCTACCGCCAACTGTAAATCAATGCCATTCTGGCCGAATGATTTAATAATCACCTCCACAGCAGTTTCATCCCTTAGTGTACGTTCATGCGACCGACCAATCTCTTGCAATAGCTTGATGGCCAAATCCAGATCACTTTCATAAGAGATTTGGACTAAAACAGGCACCTTCGCTTTATGGGCTGCAGAAGTATGATTAATCACCACATCCGTGATCATCGTTTCGTTAGGAATGATGAATTCAGTTCCATCCAGCTTGCGTAAAACAATATAACGCGACCGCAACTCTTTGACGATGCCATAGTAACCGCGAATCGTCACAATATCGCCCATATGCAGCGACTTATCCATGAGGATAATAAAACCACTCACATAATTGCTGGCGATCTTCTGCAAACCAAAGCCAAGCCCTACACCAAGCGCACCACCAAACACAGACAGCATGGTCACATCCATGCCTACAGCCGCCATCGACATCAGCAAGGCAATGACAATGGCCACCATACGCACCAGCTTGACCATAATGACACGCCAATTGCTATTGATATTCTCCGAAGCCATCAGCCGCAGCTCTATCATGCGGCTTAACCACAAGGCAACCAGCATAGTGATGACGATGGTCAGCCCGCCCTGAATCAGCAGCAACAGGTTTAACTTCTGCTTGCCAACACTAAACGTCACATCCTCAAGAATCTGCAAGGCAGGATCCAGGAAGCCGCTGATATGCAAAGCCACCACCACCCACACAACCCATGCGATGACCCGCTCAAACGAATGCAACCAGGCGCTCGGTGAGAACACATAGCGCAAGACATAAATCAGGCTACGAATAATCACCATCGCCAGCAGCATGCGCGCCGCAAGTCGCAACAAACCGACATGCATAAAGCCTTCAAGCGAATAGCGTGCAATGACCAGCAACAGAAAAGCCACAAACGGGAAAAACAGGCGCTCAATGCCGCCCAACAACATTTTATAAACAGTGTTTACTTTGCCGGCTGCAATTTGCTTGCGCAGGTGCCAATTGAGTAAACCGCTCACAGCCAGAATCACGCTAAATACAAACAACTGCCACAAAGCAGAGACCGTGCTCAGGTCCTGAACAATTTCTTTCCAGAGAATATTAATATCGTTATCCATCATAGATTTTTATAACAAAAAGATTGTGGCCAGGCCGAGGAAAATCATGAAACCACCGCTATCGGTCAATGCAGTAATCAACACACTGGAGCCAACGGCCGGGTCCCTGCCCATCTTGTTCATCACCAGTGGAATCACGACGCCGATAATGGCCGCCAACAACAAATTCAAGGCCATCGCCGCCATCATCACTAATCCCAATGCGGCATTGTGGTACAACCAGAACGCAATCAGGCCGAGGACACCGCCCCATAGCAAGCCATTCATGAGTGCAACACCCATTTCCTTTTGCAGTAATGATTTCATGTGATAGCCGGAAATCTGGCCCAAGGCCAAACCGCGTACAATCATGGTGGTGGTTTGGTTACCTGAGTTGCCGCCAATACCGGCCACAATAGGCATCAGCGCAGCCAGTGCCACGATCTTTTCGATACTGCCTTCAAACAAGCCAATCACACGCGATGCCACCAATGCGGTCACCAGGTTAATCGCCAGCCAGGCCCATCGGTTTTGCACAGACTTCCAGATGGAAGCAAAAAAGTCTTCTTCTTCGCGCAAACCGGCCAAAGACAGCATGTCTGACTCAGCCTCTTCACGAATAATATCCATCACCGTATCCACCGTAATGCGCCCGACCAGCTTGCGGTTATTGTCGACCACCGGCGCCGTCACCAAGTCATAACGCTCAAACGCCATCGCTGCCTGATCGGCCATATCCTCGGGGTGGAAAACCACGGCATCCGTCGACATAATGTCGCCGACACGGGTCTCCGGATCATTCAAGATAATGCGCTTCAGGGGCAACACCCCTTGCAGGATGTCGTCGCGATTAATGACGAATAATTTATCCGTATGGTCTGGAAACTTCGGTAGCCTGCGCAGGTAGCGCAAGACGACTTCCAGCGTGATATCGTCACGAATCGTCACAATATCGAAGTCCATGATGGCACCAACCGTGTCATCAGGATAAGAAAGCGCGGATTGCAAACGCTCGCGATGTTGCGTATCCAGACTGTAAAGCAAGTCCTGCAACACGTCTTTTGGCAAGTCAGGTGCCAGGTCTGCCAACTCGTCAGTGTCCAGTTGCTCGGCAGCTGCCAGCAACTCATCACTATCCATGTCCGCAATGAGGGTTTGACGAACAGCGTCGGAGGCTTCAAGCAGAATTTCGCCATCACGATCGGCTTTCACCAGATCCCACACCATTAAACGGTCATCTAATGGTAGCGATTCGAGGATATAAGCCACGTCAGCCGGATGTAACTGATCCAGCTTATGCTGCAGAATATTCAGATTTTGCTTGTGGACCAGGTTCTCGACCAGATCATGCTTAGGCATATCTTGCCGATGCACCACATGTTCGACCAGTTTGTGCTTATCCAGCAAGTGGATCACCTGCTGCAAAGTCTCGCTCAGGCTTTCCTTGCCCTCGGTCGCTTTCTCATCTTGTTCGCGAATTTCTGTCATGCATGATCCAATATTGAGCAGGCGTTATTTTTGCAGGTATCATTGTACAAAGCGTTGATGACACTACCTAGAGTTTTTATGCAAAAGAAGTTGATATTATTGGGCACCAAAGGCTGCCACCTTTGTGAGGATGCAGAGCAGCTATTGCAGGAGCTCAATCTACCTTACCAATACCTAGACATCATTGATGACGAAAAATTGCTGCCGCGCTATGAAATTAGCATTCCCGTGCTACTTTTCACATCAACCGACGATACAAATGAGCTGTGCTGGCCCTTTAACACGGAAATGATTAGCCACTGGTTAAAGCATAACGAATAGAGGGGGTTTAGAAAATAAAAAAGCCAGCGAAAGCTGGCTTTTTTATTGATGCGTCTGTCTTATTCTGCTGCTGGTGCTTCTGCAACTTCTGGACGATCTACCAATTCAACGAATGCCATTGGCGCATTGTCACCTTGACGGAAACCACATTTCAGAATGCGCAGGTAACCGCCATTACGTGCATTGTAACGTGGACCCAGTTCACCGAACAACTTACCTACGATGTCACGGTCACGCAGACGGCTGAACGCCAGACGACGGTTTGCCAATGTAGGTGTTTTACCCAAAGTGATCAATGGCTCTGCATATTTACGCAGCTCTTTTGCTTTAGGCAAAGTTGTTTTGATCACTTCGTGACGCAGCAAAGAGGTCACCATGTTGCGGAACATGGCTGCGCGGTGGCTGCTGGTTCTGTTCAATTTACGATTGCTATTACCGTGACGCATAGTAATTTCCTTAAGTATTTATCTGATCAGAAATTAAGCTTTTTCCAGACCAACAGGTGGCCAGTTTTCCAGCTTCATTCCCAGTGTCAGGCCTTTAGAGGCCAACACGTCTTTAATTTCGTTCAATGATTTTCTACCCAGGTTAGGCGCTTTCAGCAATTCGTTTTCTGTACGCTGAATCAAATCACCAATGTAGAAAATATTTTCTGCTTTGAGGCAGTTGGCAGAACGCACTGTCAGCTCCAGGTCATCGACCGGGCGTAACAGGATTGGATCTACCTGAGGTGCAGCTTTCACTTCAACATCAGCAGAAGCACCTTCCAGATTTGCAAACACGGACAACTGACCAATCAGGATACGCGCAGCATCACGAATCGCCTGCTCAGGCTCGATAATGCCGTTAGTCTCAACATCCATAATCAGCTTGTCGAGGTCAGTACGCTGCTCAACACGTGCGCTCTCAACATGGTAGCTCACTTTGTTGATCGGGCTGAAAGAAGCATCTACCATCATAAAGCCTAATACGCGATCTTCATCGTTGGCTTTTTGACGGGCTGGAACAGGCTGATAACCACGGCCCATTTCAACTTTCACTTCCAGGTTCAACTTACCACCTTTGGTGATGTTTGCCAGGATGTGGTTCGGATTAACGATCTCAGCATCATGACCAACTTCAAAATCACCAGCTGTCACAATACCTTCACCAGTTTTGTTCAATACCAAAATGGTTTCGGTTTTATTGTGCAGTTTTAAGGCAACACCTTTCAGGTTCAGCAAGATGTCAACAACGTCTTCCTGCACACCTTCAATAGTGGAGTACTCATGTACAACACCGTCGATTTTTACTTCAGTAATGGCAAAACCAGGGATGGAAGAAAGTAATACTCTTCTCAACGCATTACCCAAGGTATAGCCAAAGCCACGTTCCATTGGCTCTAAAGTCACACGTGCACGCAGTGGAGTAATCACTTCAACGTCCACAACACGTGGCTTCAAATAATCTGTAGGGTTATTTTGCATACAACTCCTTGAAGTAATTGGGTAGTAACAAGTAATCCTTAGCCTAAGCTAAGCGATTACTTAGAATACAATTCAACGATCAATGATTCATTGATGGTAGCAGGCAACTCATCACGCTGAGGTTTAGCCTTGAACTTACCAGACAATGCTTTGACGTCGACTTCCAACCACTCAGGGAAACCACGTTGTTCAGCCGCTTCAACCGCAGCTTTAATACGCAATTGTGTTTTTGATTTATCAGCCACAGTCACCACGTCACCAGCCTTCACTTGATATGAAGGGATGTTTACGCGTTTGCCGTTAACCAAAATGCTGTTATGACGCACTACTTGACGTGCTTCAGAACGTGAACCAGCCAGACCCATGCGGTATGCTACGTTGTCCAAACGGGACTCCAGCAATTGCAACAGGTTCTCACCAGTAATGCCTTTTTGACGATCAGCTTCAGCGTAATAAGTACGGAACTGACCTTCCAACACGCCGTAAATACGACGTACTTTTTGCTTCTCGCGCAATTGCACGCCGTAGTCAGACAGACGTGAGTTGCGGCGCTGACCATGCTGACCTGGTGCGAAGTTGCGCTTTTCAATTGCGCATTTGTCTGTAAAGCATTTTTCTGCTTTCAGAAACAGTTTTTCACCTTCACGACGGCATTGACGGCATTTAGGGTCTAAATTTCTAGCCAAAATAGTTCTCCAGTAATCGATTCGCTAATTTATCGAAGCGAAATGAATTAAATTCTGCGTTTTTTCGGTGGACGGCAGCCGTTATGCGGCACCGGTGTCACATCAGTAATGCTGGTGATTTTAAAACCGGCAGCATTCAACGCACGCACAGCGGATTCACGACCTGGACCTGGACCCTTGATACGCACTTCCAGATTTTTAACACCGGACTCTTGAGCAGCTTTACCAGCCACTTCAGAAGCTACCTGTGCAGCAAATGGAGTACTTTTACGTGAACCTTTAAAACCTTGACCACCGGAAGTAGCCCATGACAACGCATTGCCTTGACGATCGGTAATCGTAATAATCGTGTTGTTAAAAGAAGCGTGCACGTGAGCGATACCCTCGGCAATATTCTTTTTAACTTTTTTTCTAACCCGTACATTAGCTTTTGCCATGTTGTACTGTCCTTAATATCTACTGATGTTCAATAAAAGATTATTTAGATTGCTTGATGGCTTTAACCGGACCTTTGCGAGTACGCGCATTGGTTTTGGTACGCTGACCGCGCACTGGCAAGCCACGACGATGGCGAATACCGCGGTAGCAACCCAGGTCCATCAAACGCTTGATGTTCATGGTTACTTCACGACGTAAATCACCTTCTACAGTGTATTTAGCCACTTCGTCACGCAATTTTTCAACTTCTGAGTCGCTCAGGTCTTTAACCTTTGCTGTTGTCAGTACACCAGCCGCAGCACAGATTTTCTGCGCAGTATCGCGACCAATACCGTAAATAGAGGTCAAAGCAATTTCTGCATGTTTGTGGTTTGGGATATTTACCCCGGCAATACGAGCCATACTTAAACTCCAATAATCAATCGTTTTTCACGATCAAACTTGTGCGTAGAAAAGAAAAGCCGCATATTATATCAGCCAATCAATGCTCTCACAAGCAAATGTTTTACCATTAACCTTGACGTTGTTTGTGACGTGGGTCAGTACAAATAATACGAACAACGCCGCGACGTCTAACTACTTTACAGTTACGGCATAATGTTTTAACTGATGCGCGAACTCTCATCTTACTTTCCTTTATTTAATTCACTTACTTTGCGCGGAATGTAATTCGCGCACGGGTTAAATCATATGGGGTCATTTCTACTGTGACTTTGTCACCAGGCAAAATGCGTATGTAGTGCATGCGCATTTTGCCTGAAATGTAACCAAGCACTGTATGACCGTTTTCAAGTTTCACTTTAAAAGTTGCATTCGGCAAGTTTTCCAGAATCTCGCCTTGCATCTCAATGCGATCCTCTCGTGCCATTGCTACTTGCCCGAACCTTTAAAATTGGCTTTTTTCAGCAACCCCTCATACTGTTGCGACATCAGATGTGATTGCACCTGCGTCATAAAGTCCATCGTTACGACAACGATAATCAACAATGAAGTACCACCAAAATAGAACGGGGTATTAAACTTCAACACCAAAAACTCTGGCAACAAACAAACCAGCGTAATGTAGAGCGCACCAATCAATGTCAAACGACCCATGATGCGATCAATATATTTTGCCGTTTGATCACCAGGACGGATGCCTGGTACAAACGCGCCACTTTTCTTCAGGTTATCTGCCGTTTCTTTCGGATTGAAGACCAATGCCGTGTAGAAGAAAGCAAAAAACAAAATTGCGGCAGCAAACAACAAGATGTACAAAGGTTGGCCTGGAGAGAGTTTCGCACTCACATCCTTCAACCAGTACATATGCTCACTACTACCAAACCAGCCAGCCAATGTGGCTGGGAACAAAATAATACTTGAAGCGAAAATCGGTGGAATCACACCTGACATATTCAACTTCAGTGGCAAGTGCGTAGACTGACCACCATAAATACGGTTACCAACCTGGCGCTTGGCATAATTCACTGTAATCTTGCGTTGGCCACGTTCTACGAACACAACCAGCGCGGTTACCAGAAGCACTGCGACAAACAGGAACATTACCAAGGGAATGGAGAATGCACCGGTTTTTGCCAGATCTAAAGTACTGCCAATCGCATGCGGCAAGCCCGCAACGATACCGGCAAAAATAATGATTGAGATGCCATTACCGATACCACGCTCGGTAATCTGCTCACCCAACCACATCAAAAACATCGTGCCAGCAACCAACGTGGTCACGGCAGTAATACGGAATGCAAAGCCTGGGTCTAATACCAAACCAGCCTGACCTTCCAATGCGATGGCAATGCCTAAGGCTTGAAAGGTAGCCAATAACACCGTGCCGTAGCGGGTGTATTTGGTAATTTGACGACGACCAGCTTCGCCTTCTTTCTTCAGCTGCTCCAGCTGAGGTGAAACCACTGTCAGCAACTGCATAATAATTGAGGCAGAAATGTAAGGCATGATGCCGAGGGCAAACACGGTGAAGCGTGACAACGCACCACCGGAGAACATGTTAAACATGCCCAAAATGCCATCTTTCTGCGTATCAAACAACTGCTTTAACACAGTTGGATCAATGCCTGGCACTGGAATATGCGCACCTAAGCGGTAAACCACCAATGCGCCCAACAAGAACCACAAACGGCTTTTTAATTCACCAAGTTTGCTTACGGAACTTAAGATATTATCCTGTGCCAAGCTGATACTCTTTTCTTACAACTAATTAGACTTCAAGTACTTTTCCGCCAGCAGATTCGATGGCAGCTTGAGCACCTTTAGTCAACAACAACCCTTGAACCTGTACTTTGGCAGCCACTTCACCAGACAGGTAAACCTTCACTGCTTTTGCAGAGACAGGCACCAATTTGGCAGCTTTCAAAGACAAGATGTCGATCACTTCAGCATCCACCAAAGCCAACTCGCTAGTACGGATACGTGCGGTGTCAGCTTGTGTCAGTGAGTTAAAACCACGTTTTGGCAGACGACGTTGCAAAGGCATTTGACCACCTTCGAAACCGACTTTATGAAAACCGCCAGCACGGGATTTTTGACCTTTATGACCACGGCCACCAGTTTTACCTAAACCAGAGCCAATGCCACGACCTAAACGACGAGGTGCTTTTTTTGCGCCTGCAGCAGGCTTAATCGTGTTTAATTGCATGATTATTCAACCTTCAAAAGATAACTCACTGCATTGATCATGCCGCGAATTTCAGGAGTGTCCTGCACTTCTACAGTGTGGTGCATACGACGCAGACCCAGACCACGTACAGTGGCTTTGTGTGCTTCAATACGACCAATCAAACTTCTAACCAACGTTACTTTTAAAGTAGCGCTCTCTTTTTTTGCTTTAGCCATGATTAACCTCTGATTTCTTCTACGGTCTTACCACGTTTAGCGGCGATTTCAGCCGGCGTATTCATGGATGCCAAACCGTTCAAAGTTGCGCGAACCAGGTTGTAAGGATTGGTAGAACCAATACTTTTAGCAACCACGTTAGTCACACCCATTACTTCGAAGATAGCGCGCATCGCACCGCCGGCAATAATACCGGTACCTTCAGAAGCTGGCTGAATCAGCACTTTGGCTGCACCGTGAACGCCAGTCACTGCGTGATGCAATGTACCGTTGTTCAGGTTCACTTTAACCATGTTACGACGGGCTTCGTCCATGGCTTTTTGTACAGCCACTGGCACTTCACGTGCTTTACCTTTACCCATACCAACGGCACCATCACCATCACCAACTACGGTCAACGCAGCGAAGCTCATGATACGACCGCCTTTAACCGTTTTACTTACACGGTTAACGGTAATCATTTTTTCGCGCAAACCATCGGTTTGCTGCTGTTCAATATCTTTAGCCATTCTTTATCTCACCCTTAGAATTTGAGACCGGTTTCACGGGCAGCTTCGGCCAAAGCCTTGATACGACCGTGATACTTGTAGCCTGAACGATCAAATGCAACAGTGGTAATACCAGCCTGCGCTGCTTTTTCAGCAATACGCTTACCAATCAGGGTTGCAGCTTCGATGTTGCCGCCATTTTTCAGTTGTTGACGCACTTCAGCCTCAACGGTGGATGCACTCGCCAATACGCGATCGCCAGTTTCAGCAATGATCTGTGCGTAGATATTGGTATTGGTGCGATGTACACTCAAACGTGTAACTTTTAACTCGGCGATTTTGGCACGGGTTTTACGTGCTCTGCGCAAGCGGTTATTTACGTTCTTCATTGAATTTACCTTTAATGTTGATTCACTGTTAAGGCCAGTGTCTAACCTTGCAGCATTACGCTGCAAGTGCCTTAGTTATTTTTTCTTGGTCTCTTTAATAGTGACCACTTCATCTGCATAACGAACACCTTTGCCTTTATATGGCTCAGGAGCACGGTAAGCACGAATCTGCGCAGCCACTTGACCAACCACTTGCTTGTTAGCGCCAGTCAAAATCACCTCTGTAGGAGTAGGTGTTTGCACAGTCACGCCTTCAGGCATTTTGTGGTTAATCGGGTGAGAGTAGCCTAACTCCAGGTTCAGGGTAGAACCTTGAGCATTTGCTTTGTAGCCAACACCAATCAGTGACAATTTACGGGTAAAACCAGTAGAAACACCTTGCACCATATTGGCCAGCAAAGCGCGCGTCGTACCTGACATCGCTCTTGCATGTTGTGTTTCGCTGGTCGCTTTAACCAACAATTCTTCACCTTCACGGGAAACAGAAATTTCTGAAACCAGCGCTTGGCTTAACTTACCCAGAGGACCGCTTACGGAGATCTCTGAAGGAGAAATTACAACTTCTACTTTCGCAGGAATCGCAATCGGGTTTTTAGCAACACGTGACATATTGATTCTCCTTAGGCCACGATGCACAAAACTTCACCACCGATACCGGCAGCTTGTGCTTTACGATCAGTCATCACGCCTCTAGAAGTGGAAACGATAGTCACACCTAAACCGTTCATCACTTTAGGCAGGTTCTGACTACCTTTATAAATACGCAAACCTGGCTTGGATACACGCTCAATCTTCTCAATTACTGGACGACCGGCATAGTATTTCAGGCTAATGTTCAAAACTGGCTTACCGTCATTGTTTTGAACGTTGAAATCATCGATGTAACCTTCATCTTTCAACACGTTTGCAATAGCGCCCTTCACTTTAGAAGCAGGCATTGAAACGGTTGTTTTATTCGTACGTTGCGCGTTACGAATACGGGTCAACATATCGGCAATCGGATCACTCATACTCATGTTCTACTCCTCCGTTACCAGCTGGCCTTGGTGACGCCTGGTACGTGACCAGCCATCATCAATTTACGCAACTCGTTACGTGCGATACCAAATTTACTAAACACACCACGTGGACGACCAGTCAAAGCACAACGGTTACGTGTGCGAACAGGACTGGAGTTGCGCGGCAGACTTTGCAACTTCAAACGAGCAGCCATGCGATCTTCGACGCTGGCAGACTGATCGTTGCTAGCAGCAACCAATTCAGCACGTTTAGCTGCATATTTTTTAACGGTTTCGCGACGCTTTTGCTCGCGCTCTGTCATACATACTTTTGCCATGACTTAACCTCTGAAAGGGAAACTGAACGCAGCCAAAAGAGCTTTCGCTTCTTCGTCTGTTTTCGCAGTTGTAGTAATCGTGATGTTCATCCCGCGCAGCGCATCGATTTTATCGTATTCGATTTCTGGGAAAATGATTTGCTCTTTCACGCCCATGTTGTAGTTACCACGGCCGTCAAAAGACTTGCCAGAGATACCACGGAAGTCACGAATACGAGGAATAGCCACAGTGATCAGGCGATCCAGGAATTCATACATGCGCTCACGACGCAGCGTTACCTTGCAACCAACAGGATAGTCGTCACGGATCTTAAATGCAGCGACAGATTTCTTAGCCTTGGTTACGATTGGTTTCTGACCTGCAATTTTCTGCATATCAGCAACAGCGTTTTCCATGACTTTTTTGTCAGCCACAGCCTCGCCCACACCCATGTTCAGGGTAATTTTCTCGATACGTGGAACCTGCATTGCAGATGTATAACCAAATTGTTCTGTCAATTTGGCAACCACGCTATCGTTATAATACTGTTTTAAACGTGCCATATATTATCCTATGCGTCGATAGACTCGCCGCTAGATTTGAATACACGAATCTTGCGACCATCTTCCAGTACCTTAAAACCAACACGATCAGCTTTTTGTGTTGCAGCATTGAAGATTGCCACATTGGAGCCGTCTACCGGCATTTCCTTGCTGATGATGCCACCAGTGATACCACGCATCGGGTTTGGGCGAGTGTGTTTTTTAACCACATTCAAACCTTCAACCACTACATGGCCTGTTGGCAAGACGCTTAAAACAGCACCTGTTTTACCTGCATCTTTACCTGTATTTAAAATGACCTGGTCACCTTTGCGAATTTTGCTCATTTGATTGTCTCCAAGCCAATTACAACACTTCAGGCGCCAGTGAAACAATCTTCATGAAGCGCTCACTACGCAATTCACGAGTCACAGGGCCAAAAATACGCGTACCAATAGGCTCCAGCTTGTTATTCAACAAGACTGCGGCATTGGCATCAAATTTAACTAACGAACCATCTGGACGGCGAACACCTTTAGCAGTGCGCACAACCACAGCGTTGTAGATTTCACCTTTTTTGACGCGACCACGCGGCGCAGCATCTTTAATGCTGACCTTGATGATGTCGCCAATGCTGGCATAACGACGCTTGGAACCACCCAAGACTTTGATACACTGAACGGAACGCGCACCAGTGTTGTCGGCTACTTCAAGCCGAGATTGCATTTGAATCATGAGAAATAATCTCCAACTTAATCCGTTATAACCACTACAGCCGCTTGCTTTCACAATTTCGGCCAATAGACCACGGTCAGTATTGGGGTGCCAGCTACATGCCAACTAAGGCGGGCACCGAAAAGTCCAACATTATACAACCAAAAAAACGCTTATGACAAGCGTTTTTCCGGTTTTATATTTGAAGCCTTATTTAGCTTCGATTTTGCTTACAATCCAAGATTTGCTCTTGGAGTATGGGCGTGTTTCTGTGATTGTCACAACATCGCCTTCGTTACATGCATTTGTTTCATCATGTGCATGGAACTTGTTCGATTTCACAACCACTTTACCAATCAGAGGGTGTTTCACTTTACGCTCGACAAGCACAGTCACGGTTTTATCCATCTTGTTGCTCACCACGCGGCCAGTCAAACTGCGTACTACTTTCGCTTTTTCAGTCATCATGCCTGTTTCGCTTTCTCAGCCAATACAGAGTTCACGCGAGCGATATCTTTGCGCACTTTACCCAGCTGATCTACTTTGTTCAATTGTTGGGTGGCTACTTGCATGCGCAGAGAAAACTGCGCACGGCGCAACTCAACCAACTCGTTATTGAGCTCATCTGCTGACTTTGCTCTCAATTCAGAAGCTTTCATCGTTACTACTCCTTAACTGCCAATTTGACGGGTCATGAATGTAGTTTCGACTGGCAGCTTCGCAGCAGCCAATTTGAAAGCCTCACGTGCCAGCTCT
Source organism: Methylophilus sp. UBA6697 (assembly GCF_002454655.1). Taxonomy (NCBI): domain Bacteria; kingdom Pseudomonadati; phylum Pseudomonadota; class Betaproteobacteria; order Nitrosomonadales; family Methylophilaceae; genus Methylophilus; species Methylophilus sp. UBA6697. The sequence continues at coordinate 4,615 of NZ_DKJH01000043.1, read as the reverse complement.
TCGCTCACGCCATCCATTTCGTACAGCATTTTGCCTGGCTGAATCTGGGCGATGTAGTAGTCCACGCTACCTTTACCGTTACCCATACGTACTTCAGCAGGTTTCTTAGAGATCGGTTGATCTGGGAACACACGAATCCAAACGCGGCCACCACGTTTAATGTGACGAGTCATCACACGACGTGCAGCTTCAATCTGGCGTGCTGTCAAACGACCGCGACCGACCGCTTTCAAACCAAATTCACCAAAGCTCACCTTGTTACCAGTAGTCGCAATACCTTTATTGCGACCCTTTTGCATCTTACGGTATTTCTGTCTAGCTGGTTGCAGCATCTTTAGCCCTCGGCTTTCTTACTTTTTTCTCTGGCTCAGCATCAGCAACGGCAGCGTTAGCAGCGTTGTCACCGAAGATCTCGCCTTTGAATACCCAAACTTTAATTCCGATAATACCGTAGGTGGTTGAAGCTTCAGCCACACCGTAATCGATATCAGCACGCAGTGTATGCAAAGGCACACGGCCTTCACGGTACCACTCGGTACGTGCGATTTCGATACCGTTCAAACGACCGGAACTCATGATCTTGATACCTTGCGCGCCCAAACGCATGGCGTTTTGCATGGCACGTTTCATGGCACGGCGGAACATCACGCGCTTTTCCAATTGCTGTGCAATGGATTGTGCGATCAAAGTAGCGTCCAATTCTGGTTTACGCACTTCTTCAATGTTCAGGTGCACCGGCACGCCCATCAGGCCTTGCAGGCTAGAACGCAAAGATTCGATATCTTCGCCTTTCTTACCAATCACAACACCAGGACGTGCACTGTGGATAGTGATTTTAGCGTTCTTGGCAGGACGCTCAATCACGATACGGCTCACAGCAGCACTCGCCAGTTTCTTGTTCAAGAACTCGCGCACTTTGATGTCGCCTTGCAACATCGCAGGGAAGTTCTGGCTATTAGAGTACCAACGTGAGGCCCAGTTTTTCTGAACGCTCAAACGGAACCCAATTGGATGAATTTTCTGTCCCATATTATTCCTTTGAGTCACCGACTGTCACATGAATATGACAGGTTGGTTTCGTAATACGACCAGCGCGACCTTTTGCACGAGCACGGATACGCTTCATCACCAAGCCTTTATCCACATAGATTGAAGTCACCTTCAATGTGTCGATATCAGCACCATTGTTATGTTCGGCGTTAGCAATCGCAGACAAAACCACTTTTTTGATAATCTCGGCACCACGCTTAGGGGTGAATGCCAGGATATTCAGTGCTTGATCTACTTTTTTGCCACGGACCAGGTCAGCCACCAGACGCGCTTTTTGCGGAGAAAGGTGTACGCCTTTTAAAACTGCAGTAACTTGCATAATCAGCCCCTTACTTCTTCGCTTTTTTATCAGCCGCGTGACCCTTGAACGTACGTGTCAACGCAAATTCACCGAGTTTGTGACCAACCATGTTTTCAGAAATCAACACAGGCACATGTTGTCTACCGTTGTGCACTGCGATGGTTAAACCAATAAAGTTTGGCAATACAGTCGAACGACGTGACCAGGTTTTAATTGGTTTTCTGTCGCGGTTCGCAGTGGCAGTTTCGACTTTCTTAGCCAAGTGAGCGTCCACAAATGGACCTTTTTTAATAGAACGTGCCATAGCGATTACCTTACATTTCTCGGACGACGACTTACACGCATGTTATCAGTACGCTTATTCTTACGAGTACGATAACCCTTAGTTTTCTGACCCCATGGTGACACAGGGTTCATACCAGCAGCTGTACGGCCTTCACCACCACCGTGCGGGTGATCAACCGGGTTCATCACCACACCGCGAACGGTTGGACGAACACCGCGCCAGCGCATTGCACCAGCTTTACCGATAGAACGCAGTGAATGCTCTTCGTTACCTACTTCGCCCAATGTGGCTTTGCAGTCAACGTGCACACGGCGCACCTCACCGGAACGCAAACGCAACTGAGCGTAGGAACCTTCACGCGCCAGCAACTGTACTGATGTACCTGCTGAACGGGCGATTTGCGCACCTTTGCCTGGTTGAATTTCGATGCAGTGAATCGTGCTACCGACTGGAATGTTGCGCAAGGGCAAGGCATTACCAGCACGGATAGGCGCTTCAGAACCGCTGATCAACTGTGCACCGGCAGCAATGCCACGTGGTGCAATGATGTAACGACGCTCACCATCGGCGTAGCACAACAGTGCAATGTTCGCCGTACGGTTTGGATCGTACTCAATACGCTCAACAGTCGCAGGAATACCATCTTTATTGCGACGGAAGTCAACAATACGGTAATGCTGCTTATGACCACCACCTTGGTGACGGGTTGTAATGCGGCCGTTGTTGTTACGACCAGCGTTTTTACTTTGACTTTCCAACAGTGGCGCGTAAGGTTTGCCTTTGTGCAAATCTGGTGTAACGACTTTCAATACACCGCGACGACCGGGGGAAGTTGGTTTGACTTTAACTAATGCCATGTCTTCTCTCCTTATTCGCCAGCTGCAAAGTTAATTTCTTGACCTGGCTTCAAGCTCACATAAGCTTTTTTCCAGTCGTTACGCTTACCAATACGACGGCCAGCACGCTTCACTTTACCTGCGACGTTAATCACAGATACAGAAGCCACTTCGACTTTGAACACCAGTTCAACAGCCGCTTTAATTTCTGGCTTAGTCGCGTCAGTGCGTACCTTGAAAGCAATTTGCTGATGTTTGTCAGCAATGAAAGTTGCTTTTTCAGTAATCTGAGGCGCCAAAATCACTTGCAATAAACGATCTTGTGTTTTAGTTGCTGCGGTAATCATGCCAAGATCTCCTCAAGTTTTTTCACAGCATTGGCTGTGACCAAAACGTTAGGGAAACGCACCAGACTTACTGGATCAGCATACTGCGCTTCAACCACCAATACGTTTGGCAGGTTACGGGAAGACAAGTACAAATTCTCATCAAAACCGTCAGTCAACAGCAATACACCGCCATCGATGCCCAGAGCATTGATTTTTTGTACGAATTGTTTAGTTTTTGGTGAGTCGATTGAAAAATCGTCTACTACCTTCAAACGGTCCTGACGTACCAACTCAGACAAAATAGTCTGCATGCCAGCACGGTAAGCCTTACGGTTTACTTTGTGGCTGTAGTTTTCGTTAGGGCTGTTTGGGAATGCGCGACCGCCTCCACGCCAGATCGGGCTGGATGCCATACCGGCACGGGCGTTACCAGTACCTTTTTGCGCATATGGCTTGTGTGTCGTGTGAGCAACGGTTGCACGTGTTTTTTGTGCACGAGTCGCAGTACGAGCGTTTGCCAGATAAGCAACAACCACTTCATGCACCAGGGACTCGTTAAATTCACGACCGAAAGTAACGTCAGACGCATCAACGCCTTTTTTAGCTACCTTGCCGTTTTGATCGATTAATTTCAGTTCCATTATTTAGCCCCTTTCGCTTTGATGGCTGGACGTACAACAACATTGCCACCTTTAGAGCCAGGTACGGAACCTTTAATCAACAACAGGTTACGCTCTGCGTCTACACGAACGATTTCCAGGTTTTGGGTTGTGACTTTAGCATCACCCAAATGGCCAGGCATGCGCTTACCAGGGAATACTCGACCTGGATCCTGCGCCATACCGATAGAGCCTGGTACGTTGTGCGAACGTGAGTTACCGTGAGAAGCACGGTTGGAGGAGAAGTTATGACGCTTGATCGCACCGGCAAAACCTTTACCGATGGAAGTACCTGTCACATCAACCAACTGACCAACAGAGAAAATATCAACAGTGACATTTCCACCTACTTGGAAGTTAGCCAATACATCTTCAGCCACATTGAATTCTTTGATACCAGCACCGGCAGTTACGCCCGCTTTGGCAAAGTGACCAGTCAACGCTTTGTTGATACGGCTGGCACGACGCTCACCGTAAGCAACCTGCAGGCCTGTATAGCCATCCGTTGCGACTGTCTTAACTTGTGTCACGCGGTTAGGAATCACTTCCAGCACAGTTACAGGAATGCTTGCGCCTTCATCTGTAAAAATGCGGGTCATGCCCACTTTGCGACCAATAAGCCCTAAGCTCATGATCAGTTCCTTATAATAGTTAAAGTGGACGATTACAATTGACCGTCCACCGAAGAGCGCGGATTATACCGAACTATTCTAGATTTGACAATAACCTTTTCTTTCGAAAAGGTTTATTGCAATATCAGCTTTTAAATTAAAGCTTGATTTCTACATCCACGCCAGCTGGCAAATCCAGCTTCATCAATGCATCAACAGTCTTGTCTGTTGGATCCACGATGTCCATCAGACGCTGATGGGTACGGATTTCAAACTGGTCACGGGAAGTTTTGTTCACGTGCGGTGAACGCAGAATGTCAAAGCGCTCGATACGTGTTGGCAATGGCACTGGACCTTTAACAACTGCACCAGTACGTTTAGCAGTATCTACGATTTCCAAAGCAGATTGGTCGATCAAACGATAATCAAATGCTTTCAGACGGATACGAATTTTTTGAGCTGCCATGTTTTTTCCTTAAAAAGAGCAAAAAGCGGCAGGATAACCCTGCCGCTCATAAAGATAATTACTCGATGATTTTGGCA
>NZ_DKJH01000048.1:0-32808 GCF_002454655.1 Methylophilus sp. UBA6697 | reverse complement strand
CTCGCCGAAAAGGCGAAATAAAACACCACCCAAATACACAAAAATCACCCTCGAGGATGATGCACCTTATGCAATTGCTGCAACCTCTCCCTAGCCACATGCGTATAAATCTGCGTGGTCGAAATATCCGCATGCCCCAGCAACATCTGCACTACACGCAAATCCGCGCCATGATTGAGCAAATGCGTGGCAAACGCATGGCGCAGCACATGCGGGCTGATATGTTGAGAGATACCGGCTTGCACTGCATAACGCTGAATAATGTGCCAGAATGCATGCCGCGTCATGGCCGCGCCGCGTGTGGTGACGAACACCGCATCACTCAGGCTGCCTTTTAATATCTCAGGCCGTGCGGTCGCCAGATAGCGGTCTATCCATTCTGCCGCTTCCTGCCCCATCGGCACCAGGCGCGTCTTGCTGCCCTTGCCCGTTACCCGCACCACACCATCCTGCGTACTGACTTCGGCAATACTCACATTCACCAACTCGGAGACGCGCAAACCACTGGCATACAACAATTCCAGCATAGCGCGATCGCGCAGACCCAACGGTGTATTCACATCCGGCGCATGCAGCAAATCTTCTACCTGCGACTCACTCAAGGTCTTGGGCAGTGATTTTGGCATTTTGGGCGCTTCGATATGCAGCGTCGGATCTTGCTTGATCAGGTTAGCCAGTAAGGCATAGCGGTAAAACCGGCGTAGGGTTGCAATCAAGCGATTGATACTGCGAACTTTGACTAACGGAAAGCGATGGGCGAGGTATTCCTGAACATGGTGTGATTGCACACCCCACAGCACTAACGATTGCTTGCCACACCACTCGGCAAAGCCCTTTAAATCATTGCGATAGCTTGATAGGGTGTTGGCTGACAAGCCATCTTCCAGCCATAGCTGGTCGATAAAAACATCAATTTCAGGAAAATGCGCTGTGACTGCTACAGCATTCTTTTTTTGCCGCATGTGATCGCTTATTTGTGTCGCTGCTCATGCGCCAACAACCAGCGTTTGATCTCCAAGCCGCCGTCTATGCCTTGCATAAAACCGCCCAGGCCATTGCTAGCCACGATGCGGTGACAAGGATTAAACAAAGGCAAGGGGTTGGCGCCACAGGCATTCGCAACTGCACGCGGACCAGACTTTACCGCAGCAGCTAACTGGCCATAGGTGCGCGTTTCACCGACGGGAATTTCACGCATAGCTTGCCAGACGCCTTGCTGAAATGGGGTGCCACGATGACTGACAATCGGCTGCCAATCATGGCCGGGGTTGTCGAGATAAGCCGCCACCTGGTCAGCCACCGCTTGTGCACGCAGATTTGGCCGAGCCTTGACCGGTAAGGCATGCAACAAAAACTGCAAGGTTTCGCCTGCCTCATCACAGCGTACGCCGACGAAGCCGAATGGCGCCGGGACTAAGGCATCAAGTTCATCATAAAGACTCTTCATCACGCTATTAAACTGCAATCTTGCCTAGGCTGCAACCAAGCGCAGCGGCAGCAGGCAATAAAAAAGCCCAGATCGAAATCCGGGCTTTTTGGTGCAACGTTTAAATTAACCGTTGTTTGCAGCGATGTCTTTCTCGCGCGCAACCAATTTCTCTTTAATACGTGCAGATTTACCTGAACGCTCACGCAAGTAGTACAGTTTAGCGCGGCGAACATCACCACGGCGTTTCACTTCGATAGAAGCGATTTGTGGAGAGTAAGTCTGAAATGTACGCTCAACACCTTCACCTGAAGAGATTTTACGCACGATGAATGAGGAGTTCAGGCCTCTGTTACGCTTGGCGATCACTACGCCTTCGTAAGCCTGCACACGTTTACGTGTACCTTCAACCACGTTTACACCAACGATCACTGTGTCGCCTGGCGCAAAGCTAGGGATGGTTTTGTTCAAACGAGCAATTTCTTCTTGCTCTAACATTTTGATAATGTCTGCCATATTGGTTCCTTTTAATTGTAAAGAGCTCGTTCCTACTCTACATCCTTGAGTAGCCTAGCCTCTTCTTTCGTCAACGGCCTTTCGGCCAATAAATCCGGGCGTTTCGCCCTTGTTAGCAGTAGCGATTGCTGTAATCGCCATTGTCTAATCTTTTCATGATGCCCGGAAAGTAATACTTCGGGCACCTTCAATCCTGCAAATTCTTCCGGGCGCGTGTAATGCGGATAATCCAGCAGGCCATTCACAAACGAATCTTCCTGTGCTGAATCAGCATCACCCAACGCGCCTGGTAACTGCCGAATGATCGCATCCAGCAGCACCATGGCGGGCAACTCACCACCACTTAATACATAGTCACCAATGGAGACTTCTTCATCCACCAGTGTATCCAGCACACGCTGGTCTACGCCTTCATAGCGACTGGCTAACAACACCAGCCCCTGACATTCTTTTAGCTGCAACACCTTTTCATGCGTCAGCGGTTTACCGCGTGGTGACAAATGGATCACCCTGGGTGACAATCCTTGTGCCTGCAACCGCGCTTTGGCATCACCAATCGCAGCAGTCAGCGGCTCAGCCAGCATCACCATGCCAGGGCCACCACCATAAGGTCTATCATCGACCGTATGGTGCACATCCTGCGTATATTGGCGAGGATTGGTCAGCGTTAACTGATACAAACCACGTTGCCTGGCACGGCTGGTAATGCCGTATTCCGTCAGTGCCGCGAACATCTCAGGAAACAAACTGATGACTTCAATCTGCATCATGAGAGCCACCTTCTTTAAAAATCAGCATCCCAATCTACCAGCACAGTGCCTGCTTGCAAGTCCACCTCGGGCACCGCTTCACTGGTAAACGGAATCAAGCGCTCACGGTACTCCTGCTGCAACTTGCCATCTTTACCTTTAACGCTGGTTGGCTGCGCTTCACGGACCACAAGCACATCATTCGCGCCAGTTTCAAACACCTGCGTAATGTTGCCAAAAACCACACCCTGCGTATTGGTCACACTCAATCCAATCAAGTCTGACCAGTAATACTCACCTTCTTCAGGCTCAGGCAGCGACTCACGCGGTACGGCGATTTGCTGCCCTTTCAAGGCAAATGCTGCATCGCGATCAGCCACACCGGCCAGCTTGATCAGCAACACGTCATTGTGAAGCTTGGCTTGTTCAACCGTTGCTTCACGCCAATTCGGCGCTTTACCCACCCACCAGGCATCGTAATCCAGCAGGCCGTCCAGATACTCAGTATCAGGCACCACTTTCACCCAGCCATAAACGCCATATGGGGCGACGATGCGCCCCATTACGACCATGTTTTCAAACGCCATCTGAATTAAGGCGCTAAAAACAATTACTCAGCAGCTGGTGTTTCAGCAGCAGCGGCTTCTGCGGCAGCAGCTGCATCAGCCTCTGCTTTGGCTTTAGCATCGGCTTCCGCTTTAGCGGCAGCTTCTGCAGCGGCGGCGTCAGCTTCAGCTTTCAACTTGGCAGCAGCTTCAGCGATTGCTTTTTCTTTAGCAGCTTCAGCTTTGGCAACTTCTTTCGCTTTAACAGCAGCCATACCTTCAGCGCCTTTAGCGTGGAATTTTACCAAACGTGCCACGGTCTCAGACAGTTGTGCACCGTTGTCCACCCAGTATTGTGTACGTGCTTCATCGATACGCAAGCCTTCAGCGCCAGCGCGTGCAGATGGATTGTAGAAACCAACGCGCTCGATAAAACGACCGTCACGACGGTTGCGCGAATCTGCTACAACCAGGCTGTAGAACGGGTTCTTTTTGGAGCCACCACGTGATAAACGAATAACGACCATAATCTTGTTCTCTTAAAATTGAATTTCTTTGCAGAAAGGCGCGGATTATACTTGATATTATCAAAGCATGGCAAGTGTTTTTCACGCACCAGAAGATGCGCCTACATACGGTGTAGGATCAGCCACTCCGGCTTGCGCGAACCCTGCTTTGCGGAAACGACAGGAATCACACACCCCACAGGCCGCGCCCTGCTGATTGGCCTGATAGCAGGAGACGGTTAACCCGTAATCCAGCCCCAACGCATGGCCGCTGCGAATAATATCCGCTTTGGTCATCTCTATTAATGGCGCATGCACCGTAATCGTCTGGCCCTCTACTGCCGCCTTGGTCGCCAGATTGGCCATTTGCTGGAAAGCTTTGACATATTCGCCCCGGCAATCCGGGTAGCCGGAATAATCCAGTGCATTGACGCCGATAAAAATATCGCGTGCCTGCAATACCTCTGCCCAGGCCAGCGCCAACGATAACATAATGGTGTTGCGCGCAGGCACATAAGTCACGGGAATACCTTGTGTTTCCTGCTCTGGCACAGCGATATTGCTGTCAGTGAGCGCGGAACCACCAAACAGCGACAAATCCAGCTGCACGGTTTTATGTTCGGTGGCACCCAGTGCCACCGCCACGCGTTGCGCCGCCACCAATTCGACATTATGGCGCTGGTGATAATCCAGGCTCAGGCAATAACAGTCATAGCCTTGTGATTTGGCAATCGCCAGCACCGTGCTGGAATCCAGCCCGCCGGATAACAAAATCACGGCTTTGGGTTTATGTGTTGCAAGCAAGCTTAAACTCCTTGTTTCTCGCCCCAGAGGATTTTGTGCAATTGCAATTGCATGCGCACCTTGAGGTGATCCTGCAAAATCCAGCTGGCCAGCGTTTCGCCACTGACATCATGAAAACTCGGGGAAAATAATTGGTCACAGTGCGCTGGAAATGGCCGGGTTTGTAACATCTGCTTGGCCCAGTCAAAATCTTCGCGACTGCAAATCACCCATTTCACTTCGTCCTCCGCTTTGAGCAAAGCCAGGTTTTCCCAACGGTTTTTGTCCACTTCACCAGAACCAGGCGTTTTAATGTCCATGATCACTTTGACGCGCGGATCGACTGGCGCAATATCCATAGCACCACTGGTCTCCAATGACACCTGGTAGCCAGCATCACTCAAGCGAGTCAATAATTCAATACATGGCTTTTGCGCCAATGGCTCGCCGCCCGTCACACAGACATAAGGCGTCCCATAAGCCGCAATCTGCTGCATGATGTCATCCAGCGTCATATTGTTGCCACCTTTAAACGCATACTCGGTATCACAATAGCCACAACGTAGCGGACAACCGGTCAGGCGGATAAAAATAGTAGGCAGGCCAACGCGCGAGCTTTCGCCCTGCAAGGAATAGAAAATCTCGAAAATTCTGAGTGTGGTCATGGGGATATAAAAAGTAAACGGGCAGATATTGCTATCTGCCCGCTATTATCGCCGAACTCGCGAAATTCTGCTATTTGATACTTTCCAGCACTTTCAAACGTTTTTGCGCACTTGGCGTCACTTCTGCTGACGGATAAGTGGCAACCAGGTCTTTCAAAGTCTTTTTGGCCGCCGGAATCTGGCCTAATTGAATCTGGCTGTTAGCCAAACTCAACATGGCATTTGGCGCCAAGGCATGCGCAGCATAACTATCTAAAAACTTTTGCTGCGTCGCAGCAGAAGATTTGTAGCTCTTGAGCGCAAACTGGGTGTAGCCCATGCCATACAGCGCATCCGGCACCAGCTTGCTGCCCGCATGGCTTTTCAAAAAGGCATCATAAGCATTAAACGCCTCTTTGTACTTGCCAGCCTGATTTAAAGACTCTGCTTCAGCAAACGCATTGGCTTCCTGCTGTGACACATCCGCTTTCGCATCTGCCGCACTGCCGCCATTACCGTTAGATGATGACACTGGCAATTGCCCACTGCTGACTGACTGCGCCAACGTTTCCAGCTTGCGCACACGCGTATCAAGATCAGTGTATGCAGCCCCTTGCTTGGTACGCATATCCTCCAGCTGATGCGTCACAAGCTCAAGATCCCCCTTGAGCTGTGCCACATCCTGCCTCATCTGCTCCAGCTGGTTTTGCATATCCAGCAAGCCCTTACCGTTAATCAGGGCTTCCAGGCTTTGCACACGCCGGTCCAGCGACTGCTGGGTACGCGTCAGGTCAGTGATGGCTTTTTGTTGCGCATCATGGTCAGTCGTTTGCTTGTTTTCCAGTTCGAAGATCCGCTTCCGGGCCTCGGTATCGTCAAACAAGGCTGCCTGGCTGACAGTCGACACTGCCAGGCCCAGGGTAATCAAAGCAACAGAGAGTCGCAAATTACTGACCTGCATAGACGATGTCTACGCGACGGTCTTGCTGGAAGCAACCGTCATCAGCACAATTCTGCTTCGAACGCTCTTCACCGTAGCTCACGGTTTCGATTTGGCTATCGCTCACGCCCAATACATTCAGCGCGTTTTTAACCGCTACTGAACGACGCTGACCCAATGCCAGGTTGTACTCGTGGGTACCGCGCTCATCGGTGTTGCCTTGCAGCACCACTTTAGTTTGCGGGTGAGCAACCAGGTATTTAGCGTGGTTAGCTACCAGGCCTTTGTACTCTTCACGAATCGCATCGCTGTCATAATCAAAGAACACTTGACGTTTAGCCAACTCAGCAGCGCTCAACTCATCTTTGCTGCTGTCAACATCAACGGTTTTGATATTGATTTTGTCTGTGCTGGCAGAGCTGTCAGCACCAGTGTTGCTTTGTGATTTGGCAATTGGGCGAGTCACGCTGGAATCTTCCACTTTTGCCGGGTTCATCGGGGTGCTTTTACAAGCAGTCAACACCAATGCAAGTGCTGCAACTGTCCAAATTGTCTTGTTCATACTTTCTCCTTAAAATGAGTGACTAAATAGATTGACCACGGATAGACTACTTGGGCGCTGCTTGTGCAGGTCCCCATGCAGGTTCACGAATATCTCCACCCGCTTCTGACAAACGCTGCCTGACCAGACCATCAACAGTGACGGTCGCCAGCGTGCCTTTGCCGCCAACACGGGTTGCATACATAATGGTACGCGAATTAGGGGCAAAGCTGGGCGATTCATCTTGCGAGCCAGTGCTGAGCACTTTGACATCACCGCTGCCCAGATCCTGCACCGCCACCTTGAATGCACCGCCATCATTGCGGATATAGGTCAGGTATTTACCATCTGGCGAAAAGCGCGGACCATCATTATAGCTGCCTTCAAAGGTCACCCGTGAAGCCGAGCCACCGGACGCGGACACTTTATACACTTGCGGGCGCCCGCCACGATCAGAAGTGAAGTATATCCATTGCCCATCCGGTGAGAATGCAGGCGATGTATCAATCGCACTACTTTTAGTCACTTGCTGCAAATTAGAACCATCGGCAGAAATGGTATAAATCTGTGAGTTAGCACCATAGGTCAATACGACAGCCAGCTTGCTGCCATCGGGCGACCAGGCTGGCGCACTATTATTGCCTTTAAAATTGGCAACGATTTTACGCTCACCAGTGTACAGGGATTGCACAAATACGATGGGTTTCTTTTTCTCAAATGACACATAGGCCATTTTGCTGCCATCAGGCGACCAGGAAGGTGAAATAATCGGCTCATTGGATGACACCAGCGTTTGCGCATTAAAGCCATCGTAGTCTGCAATCTGCAAAGTGAAACGCTTACCGACCTTGGTTACATAGGCGATACGTGTCGAAAATGCCCCTGGCTGGCCGGTGAATTTTTCATAGATCTGGTCAGCAATCAAATGCGCCACATGGCGGTACTGGCTGGGCGAGACGGTGTAAGTCAGTTGCAGCAAAGCGGTTTGGCGCAACACATCCATCACTTGCACAGACACTTTTAAGTTACCGCCCGCTTGCTGCACTTCACCCAAGCTTAGGCCTTGCGCTTTCAATGCTGTCCAGTCAGTGTATTTAATTTGCGCAGCATTGGTTGGCAACGCAGGCATGCCGCTGGTATTGATAATGCGGAACATGCCGCTGCCGCGCAAGTCGTTGCTGATAATGTCATGCAAGCGGCTGCCAGATTGGGCGCTACCAGATTCAGCCATAGGCAGAATCGCGATCGGAATCTGGATCGCGCTACCGCCACTGATCTCGAGTTCTAATGCCGCCTGTGCCGGCAGCGCGAACATCCAGAGCAGTACGCCAGCACCGATGGTATGAGACAAAAAATGAATCAATCCATTTTTGAGGTTTTGCATGGTCACAGTTTTATTCATTTTAGTTTGCTTATATACAAGAATTATAACGAAAAGCTTGTTCAGCGTCATTGCTCTATTAGCTACGCGGCCTAAACTTCAAACGTATCTGATCCACCATTTTCTTGCGCGCGGCCGGATCATCAGGCATATCAAACGGCTTTGCCGCCAGGATGGCACGGATCACCGCATCGTCGCATACCGCATCGCCAGAACCTTTAACCAGCTTAGGCATACCAGATATATCACCCGAATTGGTCATTTGTATGTCAACCAGCAACTCTGGATTAGTCACTGGACACAGGCCAGAGTTAACATTGTTGCGAATTTTTCGGCTCATCAGCCCCATGTAATAGTTAAGCACAGAAGGGTCAACCGCACCCGCTGCCGCTGATTGCTGTGCATCCATATCCTGTTGACGCATGGCGTCCTGAATCTTTTTCAGCTTGTCCTCTTCCTCTTGCTTACGCAGCGCTTCCTGAATTTTCTTCAGCTTTTCTTCCTGCTTCTTCTGCTCAAGCTCTTTCTTTTTCTCTTCGTCTAAGAGGCGTTTTTTCTCATCTTCCCGTTTTTTGAGTGCAATTTCCGCTTCTTGTTCCGCTTGTTTGACTTGCGGCTCCGGCGGGGCCACTTTTTCTGGCGGCTTAGGCTCGGGTGGTTTGGGTTCTGGCTTGGGCTCAGGCGGCGGTGGCGGAGGAGTAGGCTCCACAGGTTTTGTGGCAGGCTTGGATGGCTGTTTGCTGGGTAAACTATCCCACAATGTGGCCTCCATCACGCTCGGATTGACGTGCACGGCTTTCCAGTCGACCATGAAAATCATGCCCAGGAATAGCAGTACATGCATCAGCACAGACAGCATGGCTGCGCGTTTGCGTATGACCTGATCTTGTGGCGACAATACGATCTTCATCTGTTTTAAATCACTAACCGCTTACTTTTCGTTTTGAAACAACAAGCCAACCTGGTTCACTTGCGCCTGTTTCAATAAATCCATGACTGACACCACTTCACCATAAGGCGTGTTCTTGTCAGCAGACACGACCACAGGCTTTTCCGCCTCTGCCAACCGCTGGCGGATCAATGCCAGCATGTCGTCGCGCTGCATTTCCTTGCCATCCATGAGAACGGTGCCCTCTTTTTGCACGGTCACCACAATCGGGTCGCCACTTTGCTTAAGCGCCTGGCCAACTTTGGGCAACTCCACCATGCCAGGATTGGTCATGGGGGCGGTCACCATAAAAATCACCAGCAACACCAGCGTCACGTCGATGTAAGGCACGACGTTAATCTGGTTCATCATGCGCCGTTTACGCGTTCTGCTCATCGCGACTCCAATCAGGCTCTACGTTGCAAAATGTTGGTAAATTCTTCGATAAAGCTCTCGTAGCGCACGGACAGACGGTCAACCCCTGCTGCAAAGCGGTTATAGGCAATCACGGCCGGAATCGCCGCAAACAGGCCGATCGCCGTCGCCACCAGCGCTTCAGCAATGCCTGGCGCCACCTGGCTCAAGGTGGCTTGCGCCACATTAGACAAACCACGGAACGCGTTCATAATGCCCCATACCGTGCCAAACAGGCCGATGTAAGGGCTGACGGAACCGACTGACGCAAGGAATGGCAAATGCGAATCCAGGTAATCCAGTTCACGGTTATACGAGGCACGCATGGCGCGGCGTGTGGCTTCCATCACGTCACTCACTTCGGTATCTTTTTGCTGTTTGTAGCGGATAAACTCCTTGAGACCGGCCTGGAAAATACTGGCCATGCCTTGTGGCGTTTTTCTGCCTGCAGTAATACGCTCATACAATTCGTTCAAGTCACCACCGGACCAGAACTGCGCCTCAAACTGGTCTACATTTTCATTGGCAGCCTTCAATGAAAATACTTTAATGAAGATATACCACCAGGAGACCAGTGAGGTCAGCAGCAGGATCAGCATCACCAGTTGGACTGGCAAACTGGCCCCACTCACCAGGGTAAAAATCGACATATCGTTCGCTACATTCATGAAGACTCCAGTGCAATTTTGAGCCGGGCCGGAATACCCGTTGGTTTAAATGAATCCGCATCCACGCAAGCCACCTTGACCTGCGCCTCTATTAAAATCGTTTCGCCACACGTAATCTGCTGCTGGCAGCTAAAACTGCCACGCTTCATCTCGATCAAGCGTGATACTACCTGTAACTGGTCATCCAGCCTGGCTGGTTTTTTAAATTGCAGTTGCATGCTGTGTACCACAAACAGCACCTGCTCTTGTTGCTTTAACGCAGCCTGGGCAAAACCCGCCGCGCGCAACCATTCTGTCCGCGCGCGCTCCATAAAGTTCAGGTAGCGGCTGTGATACACCACGCCACCCGCATCGGTATCTTCGTAATACACACGCACCGGCCACACAAACATATTATTGCCCGGCGCTTTGCCACAGCTCGCCAGAGGTCATGCTGGCAGGGGCTTTCAGGCCAAAATGCTGATAAGTCATCAGGGTGGCCACACGCCCGCGCGGCGTGCGCATGATATAGCCTTGCTGAATCAAATAAGGTTCCAGTACATCCTCAATCGTATCGCGCTCTTCACCAATGGCCGCCGCCAGGTTATCCAGCCCCACCGGTCCGCCACCAAATTTTTCAACCACGGCCTGCAACAGTTTACGGTCCATCACGTCCAGCCCCTGCTGATCGACATCCAGCATTTTCAACGCTGCGTCCGCCACTTTATCCGTCACCACGCCATCAGACTTCACCTGCGCGTAATCGCGCACGCGGCGTAGCAAACGGTTGGCAATACGTGGTGTGCCGCGAGCGCGGCGCGCAATTTCAGAAGCGCCCGCCTGCTGCATCTCGACTTCAAGCAAGTTGGCAGAACGGCTGACAATCTTGGCCAATTCGTCATGGCTGTAAAATTCGAGGCGTGCAACGATACCAAAACGGTCACGCAAAGGGTTGGTCAGCATACCGGCACGCGTGGTGGCACCCACCAGCGTAAAGGGCGGCAAATCCAGGCGCACACTGCGCGCGGCTGGGCCTTCGCCGATCATGATATCCAGCCGGTAATCTTCCATGGCTGGGTACAAAATCTCTTCAACCACCGGGCTTAGGCGGTGGATTTCGTCAATAAACAGGACATCGTTAGGTTCAAGATTGGTCAGCAACGCGGCCAGATCGCCAGCACGCTCCAGCACCGGGCCCGAAGTCATGCGCAGATTGACGCCCATTTCTTTGGCAATAATATGGGCAAGCGTGGTTTTACCGAGACCGGGCGGGCCGAACAGCAGCACATGATCCAGCGCTTCCTGGCGGCCACGGGCGGCATTGATAAAAATTTCGAGTTGACCGCGCGCTTTTTCCTGCCCCACATACTCATCCAGTACTTTGGGGCGCAATGCACGTTCCAGCGCCTCTTCTTGGGTGCTGGCAGTGGCAGGAGCGACGAGTCTATCAGTTTCAATCATGGGTGGTCGGTAATGAAGTGCAAAGCAAATTTAATCAACAAAAAACCTCATTGCCGGTCGCGTATTGTCAGTCACTGGGAGAAGTTATTTTTTGTCATGATACCATGCGGCGTTTGACTATTACAGACCATGGCTATTGACCGCGATGCCTCACTTGGCCAGATACTTCAAAGCCTGGCGTATACCATCGCTGACACTGATGCCTGGCTCCAACAATTTGACGGTCGCAGAGGCTTCACGCTCGTTATAACCCAGCGCCACCAGCGCATTGAGAATATCGTCCGTGGCCGCTTTAGCCGAAGGCTGCGCCGAAGTAGAGCCAGTCAAGACAAACTTGTCTTTGAGCTCCAGCAGCAAACGCTCGGCGGTTTTTTTGCCGATGCCAGGAATACGCGTGAGTAATGAGACTTCTTGCTGGCTGACGGCCAGCATTAAATCATTGACGCTGACGCCACTGAGAATAGACAGCGCAGACTTGGCACCAATACCGTTTACCTTCAGCAATTGCTTGAAGGTATTTTTCTCCTGCTCGCTGCCAAACCCATACAGCAATTGCGCATCTTCACGCACCACCATATGCGTCAATATTTGCACCGGCTGGCCCAGCTCAGGCAAGTTGTAGAAAGTGCTCATGGGCACTTCCACCTCGTAGCCGACGCCATTGCAATCAATCACAATCAGGGGCGGCGACTTTTCCAGCAAACGGCCTTGCAAACGCGCAATCATATTAATCTTCCATTTCTGACTCTTAAACCAGTGGTGGCCAATGCCCCCAGGCCCTGCCCACCATGCGCATGACAGATGGCACACGCTAATGCGTCTGCTGAATCCGGACTGGGGGTTGCAGGTAATTTGAGCAAGCGTTTGACCATCTCCTGCACTTGCTCTTTTTGTGCATGGCCATTACCGACCACAGCCTGCTTCACCTGCAACGCCGTATATTCGGCCACCGGCAATTGCCGGATCACGGCTGCTGAAATCGCCGCGCCACGCGCCTGCCCCAGCAACAAGGTCGATTGCGGGTTGACGTTCACAAAGACTTTTTCAATCGCTACTTGTGTCGGCTGATAGGTGGCGATCACCTCAAACAAACCATCCAGGATCACTTTGAGGCGCTCCGGCAAGGCTTCTTTTTCTGGCTCGCCCTCTGCACTCTTTTTAGCAGAAGCCGTTTTAATCACACCGCTGGTGACATACGATAACTTGCCATCCACCGCTTCGATCACACCAAAGCCGGTCACTCTTAAGCCGGGGTCTATGCCCAATATGCGGTGCACGGCCATTAGCAAGCTGTTGACCACATGCCAGCGAACCGCACCAATTAAACCTCTTCAATCACGGCAGAAGTGTACACATCCTGCACGTCATCCAGGTCTTCCAGCATATCGAGGATTTTTTGCATTTTGACTGCATCATCACCGGTAAAAACCACTTCATTAAGTGACTTCATTGTGACTTGCGCCATCACGGCTTTCAGCCCAGCCGCTTCCAGCGCCTCTTTCACTGTGACAAAGTCGTTTGGTGCAGTGACCACTTCAATACTGCCGTCTTCATCTGCAATCACATCTTCTGCGCCTGCTTCGAGCGCGACTTCCATCACCGCATCTTCGGAGACTCCTGGCTCAAACACCAATTGGCCACAGTGCTTGAACATAAACGCCACGCTGCCATCGGTGCCCAGATTGCCACCATGCTTGGTTAAGGCATGACGCACGTCCATGACGGCGCGCTGGCGGTTATCGGTCAGGCAATCAATAATGATGGCGGCACCATTGATGCCATAGCCTTCATAACGGATCTCTTCATAACTCACGCCTTCCAGTTCGCCCGTACCTTTTTTAATGGCACGCGTGATATTGTCTGAAGGCATATTCTCTTCTTTAGCCGCGGCCACCGCCGCACGCAAACGCGGGTTCATGGCAGTATCGCCGCCGCCCATACGTGCAGAAACCGTGATTTCCTTGATCAGCTTGGTAAAGATTTTGCCGCGTTTGGCGTCCTGACGGCCTTTACGGTGCTGAATATTGGCCCATTTACTATGCCCAGCCATAGTGCTTCCTTGTATTTTTTAACAACGTTGTTGAAGTAATTTAAGCCGCTGATTTTACCACAGCCGCCCGATCACCAAACGACCGTCGCACACAACAAAAAAGGCCTGACAATGTCAGACCTTTTATAAAGCCGGCTTCAATTATTGGCTTTTGCCGTAACCGGGTCGCATCATGAGGATGGAAATCAGGCTGAGCGAAAAGATAATCAACGCCATCCCTATCATTTCCAGATGATCCGGCACTTCGTTCAACTGTATCCAGGCCGCAATCACGCCTATCACCGGCGCCAGCATGGAGGCCATACTCGCCACGCCAGCAGGCAGCCGCTGCAAGGCAAACAGCCATAATAACCAGGCCAGCGCACCACACAACACCACATTAAACAATACGGCACCGATCAAATAAGGCGACCAGTCTATCGCTGGCGCAGGCACCAGCCAGGCGATCAGCACCATGGGCAAGGAACCCAGCAACATCGGCCATGCCGTCAGGTTGATCAAGTCCAAGCTTGGATGGCGCCTGTGCAACTGCTTGGTCATGATGGCCGACAACGCCCATGACACGCCAGACAACACTGCCAGCAACATACTAAAACTATCCGCGCGGATGTGTAGCGGATCGAAAATAAACAGCATGCCGAGCACCGCAGCAATCACCGCCAGCCATTGCCAGCCGTGCACACGTTCACCCAGCATCGGCCAGGCAAACAGCAAGGTCCAGAACGGCATGGTATAGGTCAGCACGGCCGTTTTGCCCGCGCCTCCCTCTACCAGCGCCCACATAAGCACACCAGTAAAACCGACATTCTGCAAAATGCCCAACAGCAGCATGGTCGGAAACTCGGTTAAGCCCATGGGGCGGCGCGTCACATACAACACCAGGAACAACACCAGCGCACCAAAAAACGTACGCATGGCCGCAAACTGGAACGGCCCGGCATATTGCAGCGCACTCTTCATCACCACCCAGTTATAACCCCAGATGATGGTGAGTACCAGCAGCGCGGTCAGCGCTTGCGAACGTTGTTTGATCAGTTGATCCATGAGCCTTGTTCCATCGAAGTATGTTCCCTGTGCATTAATTCCAGATATGTGTCACAGCCAGCCATTGGCCATCCGCTTGTTTCTGGAAAACAACCTGCACATTGCCGCCAAACTGCTGCTTGACGCCATCTTCGCCGATCAAGGCACCTGCCCAATTACCGGTTTGTGTTGCCAGCGTGTCAGTCACCACCGCTTCTTTCATGGTCAGCGCATGTTCAATCACGCCAGCCTCAATCAAGCCACCGAAAAACTCGGCCACTGCCTGGCGACCTTTAACCACCTGACCGGCCGGTGCTGGCATCACAATCGCGTCATTGGCATACAAGGCCGCAATCGCCTGGGCATTTTTGCTGTTAAACGCGGCGTCAAATTGCTGGTTCAATGCGATTAAAGTATCTACAACAGTTGCCATGGTGAAACTCCTTCATTAAAAATTGAATTTACTGATTAAAATCCCAGGCAGACATCCCGTGGTCTATCACACCTAAAATCGCTTGCAAATCATTGCGTTGCTGCTCACTTAAGCCCTGCATGCACAACCGTAAGCGTGTGTAGTAATCCGGCATCACGGCATCCAGTTTGGCCTGGCCTGCTGCAGTGAGCTGGATTTTGACACTACGCCGGTCTTCAGGCACAGAGATACGCTGTACAAGGCCGCCCTGCTCAAGGCCGTCGAGTAAACCGGTCATGGTTGCACGCGTCACGCCCAGCTTTTCCGCCAGCACTGAAGGCGTAGATGTCAGGTCAGCTTCGCGCATAAGTAAAATCAGCACCCACCAACGGCCTTGCAGCAAATCATGCTTGCTCAGGCAGGCGTCCAGCGCCACGGACAAATCAGTCGCCACCCGCAGCAGCATTAAAAAGCTGGCAATGGCCGTCACATCTGCTGCGGGGTACCGTTGGGCAAACCGCTGCAAAATTTCTTGGGTAGGGAGATCTCTAAGTTGCAACATAATTAGCTGCATTATAGTTAGCTAGCTAATTATGTCAAGGGGTCGAATTCAAGTGAAACAAATATGTTACTAATTACCACATCGGTGTATATTAACTATCCGTGCCCTATGAAAGGAGGAAGTGATGAAGACGCTTCAACAAGTACTCTCTCATAAAACACACCAAGGCATCATCAGTATTGCGCCCAACCGACCGGTGTACGATGCATTGGTCATCCTGGCGGAATACCAGATCGGCGCACTGGCGGTGATCAAGGATGGCGAACTGGTCGGCATTTTCTCTGAACGAGACTATGCACGCGAAGTGATCCTCAAAGGCCGCTCATCCAAAACCACCACCATCAGCGAAGTCATGACCGAGAAGGTGATTACCGGCAAACCGGCAGAGATGGTGGAATCGGCCATGAGCACTATGCTGGAAAAACGCATCCGCCACCTGCCTGTGGTCGACAATGGAAAAATGCTGGGCATGCTGTCAATTGGCGACATCCTCAAAGAAACCATCAGCTACCAGCAAGAGCTTATCAAGCAACTGGAAAGTTATATCCATAGCTGATTTGCCAGCTGCCATAACATAGCAAAAAAGGGAGCACTGCTCCCCTTAGGCTTTTGTATGGCGTCGATCGCTGATTAACTCAAATACCTGGCGACCATTGCATTATGCAAGGCCGTGGCGGCAATTGGCAATTTCACGAAATGGCCGCTGCCTGCGGCTTGCTGTACGGGTTCACCCCGTTTATCGAACAACTGCTCAACCACAATATCGCGATTACCGCTGGGGTGGATTAATTGCAATCTATCTCCCACGGCAAATTTATTACGTGCCTGAATCGAGGCAAGACCGCGCTCGACATCGTAATCCACGACATCACCGACATATAAACTTCGGTTGGCGCTGGAATGCCCTTGTACGTAATTCTGGTGCTCGGCAGTATGGTGACGCTGGTAAAAACCATCGGTATAACCACGGTTAGCCAGGTTTTCCAACTCGCCCAGCAAACGCCAGTCAAACGGGCGCCCCGCCACGGCATCATCAATCGCCTGGCGATAGTTCTGGCTGGTGCGAGCCACGTAGTAACGTGACTTGGTGCGGCCCTCGATCTTGAGCGAATCCACGCCCAGCGCAATCAGTTTTTCCACATGCTCAATCGCACGCAGGTCTTTACTGTTCATGATATAGGTGCCGTGCTCGTCCTCCATGATAGGCAGCAGCTCACCGGGGCGGCTCTTTTCTTCAATCAGGTAGACCTGCTCGGCCGCCGGATGCCGCGGTAATGAGCCACAAGAAGATAAACTGGATTTCTCCAATTCCGCCTGAAAATCAAACTCCTTCAAGCGGATCACGCCTGCCGCATCCGGCTGCGCGTCGTGCACTTTGTAATCCCAACGGCAACTGTTAGTACAAGTGCCTTGGTTAGGGTCACGCGAATTGAAATAGCCAGACAGCAAACAACGGCCAGAATAGGCAATACACAACGCACCGTGTACAAATACTTCCAGTTCCATCTCTGGGCACTCCTGGCGGATTTCGGCAATTTCATCGAGGGATAATTCACGTGACAGAATCACGCGCGTCAGCCCCATGCGCTGCCAGAATTTGACCGAGGCGTAATTGACTGCGTTGGCCTGCACGGATAGATGAATAGGCATCTCCGGCCATTGCTCGCGCACCATCATGATCAGGCCAGGGTCGGCCATAATCAGCGCATCCGGCTGCATTTCTATCACCGGCGCCATGTCGCGCATATAGGTTTTGACCTTGGCGTTGTGCGGCGAAATATTGCTGGCGACAAAAAACTTTTTGCCTCGCGCATGCGCCTCCTGAATACCAATGGCCAGATTCTGCATCGAGAAATCATTTTCACGCACCCGCAGGCTGTAGCGCGGCTGACCGGCATACACCGCATCCGCACCATAATCAAAGGCCGTACGCATGCGATCGAGATCACCCGCAGGGGCTAATAACTCAGGAGACTTCATTACCGTATTTCCATTTCAACACGCAGTGTTTGCATTTACTCACCGATAATTTTTACCAGCACACGCTTATTACGACGGCCATCAAATTCACCGTAAAAAATCTGTTCCCAAGGGCCAAAATCCAGCTGGCCTTCAGTAATCGCCACCACCACCTCGCGACCCATGATCTGGCGTTTGATATGGGCATCGGCATTATCCTCGCCGGTATCATTGTGACGGTAGCCACTCACCGGCTCATGTGGCGCCAGTTTTTCCAGCCACACTTTGTAGTCATGGTGCAGGCCGCGCTCGTCGTCGTTAATAAATACACTGGCAGAAATATGCATGGCGTTGATCAACACCAGACCTTCTCTCACGCCACTCTCGCGTACACACGCCACCACATCCTGCGTAATATTCTTGAAATCCATACGCGCTGAAATGTTAAACCACAGTTCCTTACGAAAACTTTTCATTTTGTCCCCTTTCCTAAAGCGGTTATTTTAGCACTGCGATTAAACAGTCATTTGCCATAAAACAAAAAAGGCCTCTAAAAGAGGCCTGATCTGCAACATTTCATCTAGCTGTGGACATCCAACGTTTGCGTAAAGGTTTTACCTTCATTATCGGTGGCCACCACCTCCAGCTTGCCAGGCGCGTCTGGAATAAAACTGAATTTCATATAAGGATCTTCACTGGTCCCCACACCGACATCTACCGTCATCACTTCTTTACCGTTGTAGGTAAAAGTCGTTTTATTGATATAAAACGCAGGCACATAACCTTGTGAGACCAGGTCGCGCTGTAAGCCGGTACGCATGACGTGGCGAATATTGAAGGTTGCCGTGGCTGGTTCACCAAACTTGGGCGCATCCACGTTCAATTTAATTTTGCCGGCGGCCGCGCGCACCTCGGCTTCATTATTATCCACGGTACCGCCACAGCCACCCGCGGCGCGGATTTCACGCTTGCCCATATACAGCTTGCCATCGGCCGTTTCACCAATCAACCGGACAAAAGAATCCGTTTCCTGGCGGATACGGGTTGCCATCTGAAAGCCGTTCAGCATGTCGGTTAAATGGTAGGTCGAGGCCAGTTGAATCGGGTTGGCATCGACAATGACATACAGTTTCTTCAGCACCACACCATTAGCCGCTGCCTTGTCATAGATAAACGTCACCGGCACTTGTGCACCGCTCTCGGCGCGGCGCGGCGCTTCAATTTTAAGAAAGTCGACTTCCTGAATATCGCGCTTGGGAAAGAACGCCTCTTTGACCACCGCCCATAATTTTGGATCAGCTTCTGCCTGCGCCAAACCGGTCAACCCAAAGGCCAACACACCTAACATCATCACCCATGTTTTCTTCATACATTTCCCCATCTGCTGATTATTGATTTCATTTGCATGAAAAGGATTTTCTTATGCTTTAACCATCAGAATATGTGATGCACATCACACTCGCGATCAAATCTTGCTTGGGTCACCTGAAGGCCGCATCTCGTAGTTCGGGTCTGCATATTCGGAAAAGTTTAATTCCACGCCATTGCCCGCCGGGTCGCGCATATTGATCTGGCGGATACCATTGGCCAGGATACGTGTGGTATAAGTCACGCCCCGCGCTTGCAGATTGGCTTCCATCGCATCCATATCGTTACAGTTGAATGAAACATGGTCATAGACACCATGCACATGCAGTTGCGGCGGCTCGGCCGTTTTATACTCAGCCAGGTGTACCACAGCCTGCCTGCCAATATAGAGCCAGTAGCCATAAGTCGTACTGGCCACCCGTTTACCTACCGTCAAGCCCAACACGTCGCAATAAAAGTCACGCAACAAATGCATGGTGTCGCGATCGGTGCGAAAGTTGACGTGATCAATTCCTGTCAATGGCATGATTTTCCAATCTATTTAGTGCCGTATCAAAAGTGTATGCGAAGCGTCTGCGCAATATAGTACAAAAATCAGTGTCCTTCAAATTGACACAGGGCAAACGTTTGGACGCCACTGGCCTGCAAATGTTGCATGCCGGACAAAGCAGGCAAGTCAATAACGAAGCCGGCATGCTCTACCACACCACCCAGTTGACGAATCAAGCCAACCGCGGCCAGCGCCGTGCCGCCAGTTGCAATCAAATCATCAATCAGCAACACACGCTCACCGACAACAATCGCATCGGCATGCAACTCCAGCGCATCTTCACCGTACTCAAGCGCATAAGACTGCCGAATGACACTGGCTGGCAATTTACCAGGCTTACGCACCGGCACAAATCCCAGCTTCAAGCGACTGGCAAGGGCGGCACCGACAATAAACCCGCGCGCCTCAATACCGACCACCTTATCCAGCACGACATCCGCATAACGCAAGGCCAGCGCATCAATCGTAGCATTAAATGCCAACGGATCCTTGAGTAAGGTCGTGATATCGCGAAACTGGATGCCCGCTTTCGGATAATCGGCAATCGTTCTAATATGCGCACTCAAATTAATCATACGGTTACCGCCAATAAAAAACGCGCCCACCCAAGGCAGACGCGTTTAAAGAGTTCGTGTGAGTTGTCACACAAGCCAGCCAGGCTTAGCTGCCAGCTGCGTTTTGCTGACGTACGCGAATATGTAATTCGCGCAATTGTTTCTCGTCGACCTCGTTCGGCGCATTGGTCATCAGACATTGCGCGCGCTGGGTTTTCGGGAAAGCAATCACGTCACGGATAGACTCGGCACCTGCCATCAAAGTCACCAGGCGATCTAGGCCAAAAGCCAGACCACCGTGCGGAGGTGCCCCGTACTGCAATGCATCCAGCAAGAAGCCGAACTTCTCTTGCGCTTCTTCCTTGCTGATTTTCAATGCATCAAACACTTTAGACTGAATGTCTTGTTTGTGGATACGCACAGAACCGCCGCCCACTTCCCAGCCGTTTAACACCATGTCATAGGCTTTAGACAAGCAAGCGCCTGGATTGCTGACCAGCAAATCTTCGTGGCCATCTTTAGGCGCAGTGAACGGATGATGCAAGGCCACCCAACGATCACCGTCTTCATCGTGCTCGAACATCGGGAAATCCACTACCCACAACGGCGCCCACTGACGGCCATCGACATGGCCTTTTTCGTGACCAACCTTGGTACGCAAGGCACCCAGGGCTTCGTTCACGACTTTAGCTTTATCGGCACCGAAGAAGACGATGTCGCCGTTTTGCGCGCCTGTACGTTCAATAATGGCTTGCAGCGCATTGACGTGAATGTTCTTCACGATCGGGCTTTGCAGGCCCTCTTCATTCAGTTTGGTGATGTCGTTGATCTTGATATAAGCCAGACCTTTGGCACCATAAATTTTCACGAACTCGGTATAAGCATCGATTTCGGAACGGCTGATCGCCGCGCCATTAGGCACGCGGATCGCGGCGACACGGCCACCGGCCATATTGGCGGCACCGGCAAACACTTTAAAGTCTACATCTTTCATCACATCACTGAGTTCGGTGATTTCCAGTGTCACGCGCATGTCTGGCTTATCTGAACCGTAACGGTTCATCGCTTCAGAGAAAGGCATGCGTGGGAATTTGGCAGGCAGATCGACATCCTGAATTTTTTTCAGCATGCGGCGGATCATCTCTTCGACGATATCCATGATTTCATTTTCTTCCAGGAAGGAAGTTTCAATATCGACCTGGGTGAATTCTGGCTGACGGTCCGCACGCAAATCTTCGTCACGGAAACATTTGGTGATCTGGAAGTAACGGTCAAAACCGGACACCATCAACAATTGTTTAAACAACTGCGGCGATTGCGGCAAGGCAAAGAACATGCCGTGATGTACGCGGGATGGCACCAGGTAATCACGCGCACCTTCAGGTGTCGAACGTGTCAACATGGGTGTTTCAACTTCGATAAAACCGTTGTCATCCAGATAGTCACGCAGGTTTTTCGCCACCTTGTAACGCAACATAAGGTTTTTCTGCATGGCAGGGCGACGCAGGTCGATATAACGGTGCTCCAAACGCACAGTCTCGGTCAGGTTGTCGTCATCTAGCATGAATGGTGGCGTCAGTGAAGCGTTCAACACTTCAATTTCAGTCGCCAGCATCTCGACTTCACCGGTAGGCAAGTTCGGGTTAACGGTGCCTTCAGGGCGCGCGCGCACTTTACACACCACACGCAAGACAAACTCGCTACGTACGGTTTCAGCAATGGCGAATGCGTCTTTGGTATCCGGGTCAATCACAATTTGCGCCAGGCCTTCGCGATCACGCAAATCAATAAAAATCACGCCCCCGTGGTCGCGACGACGGTGGGCCCAGCCACACAGTGTCACGGTTTGTCCGATATGTTCGCGGTTCAGGTGACCGCAATAATGTGTACGCATCATAATAATTTTATAAAGTTAAAGTGGTGTTGCGGTTAATGATGTTTAGGCAAGGGCGCCACTGTACCCATGCTGATGATGTATTTCAAGGCCTGATCCACACTCATGTCGAGCGCGACCACATCAGACTTGGGTAGCATCAGGAAGAAACCTGATGTCGGGTTAGGTGTAGTCGGCACATACACACTCACATACTCGCCCTGCAAGTGATTCGCCACATCGCCACCCGGCGTACCGGTCAGAAAGGCAATGGTCCACACACCCTGGCGTGGATACTGAATCAACAATGCCTGGCGGAATGCATTGCCGGAATCCGAGAACAGCGTGTCAGACACTTGCTTGACGCTGGAATAAATGGATTTAACGACTGGCACGCGGATCAGCAAGCCTTCCCACAACTCGATCAACTGCTGGCCGAAGATATTGGTTGCCACCAGGCCAGTCGCCAGCACAATCGCCACGGTCAATATGACACCAAAGCCCGGAATATCCACACCAAGCAAGGCTTCCGGGCGCCATGCAACCGGCAGCAACAGCAAACTTTGGTCCAGTGTTTGCACTAAAGTTTTGAGCACCCACACCGTAATAAATAATGGGACCAGTACCAGCAAACCTGTAATGAAATATTTTTTCATGCGTCTTGTTTTTTAATGGCAGGCACAACCTGGGTTGCACTTGGCAGCCTCGGTCGTTGTGGCAGATTCTGTGGATTTACTGCTGCTTGTTGCCGGCTTGTTTTTGAAATCGGTCGCGTACCAGCCACTACCGGTCAGTTGAAAATTAGGAGCAGACACCTGCTTGCTAAATGTCTCTTGCGCACACTTGGGGCACGCCTCAACAGAAGGCGCGGACACCTTGCGCATCAGCTCTTGCTGGTAACCACACGCTGTACATTGAAAATCGTAGATAGGCATTTGTTAACACAACCTGAAGGGCAACTTGCTGGAAAAATTTCACCAAGTGCAAATTATACCTGATTCGCGTTACAAATCACCAAAAGCACAGCGATGTATTTGAATTGAAAAGACTTTAAGGAGCACGATATGCAACAACTCTCACTCAAATTACCATTTATGCTGACTATGCTGTTTTTTCTGGGATTAGCCAGCCGCGACCTCAACATACATCACCCTATGCTGACACTTGGTAAACAAGCACAACCGGGCAAAATGGTGACATTACACTTGGCGGATTTGCTCTACGCCGAACCGACACTCAAAATCAGAAAAGTAGAGTAGCCGCTGCGCTAAAAGCGCAGTGATTTAGAGCTGCGCGTCGTAAGCCGCCTGGTCAAGCAAAGACGCCACTCCACTGGCATCAGGCGCCAGCTTGAATAACCAGGTGGCGTACGGATGATCGTTGATCTTCTCCGGCGAAGACAGTGCTTCTTCATTAATGGCCTGCACCACACCGGACAAAGGCGCATAAATATCTGAGCCTGTTTTGACCGACTCAATCAAGCCACACACACTGAATTGCTCCACGGACTGGCCGACTTTTGGCGGATCCACAAACACCACATCACCCAGCATATTCTGTGCGTAATCAGTAATCCCGACCAACCATGCCCCATCTTCGGACTGAGCAGCCCACGTGTGGTCTTTAGAAAAGAAGTATTTCAAGCCTGCTGACATATGATTTAAAAATCAAAAGTTTAGTAGATAATTATTGTGCCACAGTCTGCGAAACGCGCCAAAACTTATTCAGATAAGTCAAAAAGCGGTTTAATTTTTTACACGAAAAAATTGCGATAAGTGATTGACTCTGAATAATAACTGGGCAATAATGAGTCGGGTTTTCGGAAGGTTGATTATGAGTTTTTACAAGCATTGCCTTAAAGTGTTGCTAATGTGTTCCATCGCTTTTGCACCTGCGGGTCAAGCCATAGCAAAGTCACCTTCTAAAAAACAGACTGTTTCTGCCGCCAAGAGCAAGAAATACAGCACGCGATCCTCACAATACCGCGTCAACCCGGACAAAACCAAATCCATGCGTCCGGTTAAACTGCATGCACATGCCAGAAAATCAGCCAGACCTGCGATTGATGCAGAAATGTTTGATTCTTTCGAAGGTAAATCCGGTAGCCATGGCAACCTGTCCATCGCCTCCACCAAAGCGCTGGTGATGAACCAGAACACGCACGAAATCATTTATTCCAAAAATCTGGATACGCCGACACCCATCGCCTCAGTGACTAAACTGATGACTGCCATGGTGGTGCTAGATGCAAAACTGAATTTGAATGACCAGGTCTCCATTACTGAAATGGACGTGGATTACCTGAAAGGCACCTCTTCACGCCTGCCGGTTGGCACGACCATGACGCGTGAAGATATGCTGAACCTGGCATTGATCGCTTCAGAAAATCGCGCCGCCTCTGCGCTGGCCACCAACTACCCGGGCGGCAAAGCGCGCTTTATTCAAGACATGAATGCCAAGGCGGCCAGCCTGGGTATGATGAACACCCATTTTGAAGACTCTACCGGCCTCACCAGCAACAACGTGTCTACGGCCATGGACCTGGCAAAAATGGTGCACGCGGCGTATCAATACCCATTGATTCGCCAAATCACGACGACTTCTGACTACGACCTGAATGTCGGCAGCAGACGCCAGCCTATACACTTCCACAACACCAATGCGCTGGTACGTGAAAGCACCAACAGCAGCTGGGAAATTGGCTTATCAAAAACAGGTTATATCAGCGAAGCTGGGCGCTGCCTGGTGATGCAGGCGACCATTGCTGGCGAGCCGCTGATTCTGGTGTTGCTGGATTCTGTTGGCAAACTGACCCGTATCGGCGATGCCAGACGCATCAAAAAATGGATGGAACATAACTACAGCACCCTGACCTCACACAACGACGGTGGCATTGTGCTGACTGGGCTGTCAATGAGCAAAACACTGGGCGACGAAGCCAATTAATCGTCAACCGAATACAATAAAAAAACCCGCGAGATTCGCGGGTTTTTTTATTGTCAGCGCATTTCATTTAACGCCACCACAGGCTAACTAATGTTCAGCACCATCAAACTCAGGATCATAACCCTCAGTAATCGCAGCTTTTTGCTTATGCTCTTTCCACTGCTTGCGTAGCACGTCTTTTTTCTCAGGGCTCAAACTCTGAAACTGCTGATAACGCTTGCGCGCATTTTCACGCTCATACGGCGTCATGCGGCTCCATTTCACCAATTGATGCTGAATGCGCTGCTGTTTCTGCGCATCCATCTTGGGGTATTCTTTGGCAATATCCAGCATTTTCTCGCGCTGCCATGGGCGTAGCGTATCCCACTCACCACCCAAAGGCGATAACACGGCGCGCTGCTGATCAGTCAGGTGCGACCACGTCACATTGGCAGCAGGATCAGCAGGTGACAGATCATTCTTGATCGCACCGATATCCGCCATCGCCAGCCAGCGCTGGCCAGAATCATGATCAGCCGCACTGGCATGCATCGACAAGCCACCGCTTCCACACACCGCTAATACTATCCACCCTAATAAAACAGAATGATTTCGCATCATTTCTCATTGTTCCATTGACACATTATTTTCTTCATCCCGCCAAGTTTTGCTTTCAATCCAGCTGGCCACTCAAATATTTTCTGAATATTGCCAGGCGTCGAATCCGCTATCGACAAAAGCCTCGATAGGCAAGTCATCGCTCAACAACATCGCATCATCGTTATTGCTGGCGGACAGGACAAATAGCCCGACCGCAAAAAATACAGACAAGGCCGCCATACCGGCCATCCGCGGATGGCCGAAAGAGGCCCAGGACAAGGCATCTGCCCAAGCATGCCCAGACTGGCTTGATTGTGCAAATTTCGCCAATGCAGCCTGTCGCGCTTCTGCCAGGCGGGCTTCTACCTCAGCCGACAAAGGCCGATCATCTTGCTTCAGCCACTCAACACCTTCGCGCAGAGGGGTAGGCAAGTCGTCTTCTGGATGACGTTGTTTCCTCATGGCTTTACTCCTTCTTTTGTAACTTGCGGGTTCCGATCCCGGCTTGCTCTAACAATGTAGATAACGCACTGACCGCTCTTGAGCAATGCGTTTTAACACTTCCTTCTGAACACCCCATGACCGATGCCGTTTCAGCAACATCCAACTCTTCCCAATAACGCAGCACGAATGCTTCTCGTTGACGTAAAGGTAATTTTGCCAATGCCTTTTCGATCAGGGCCATGATTTGCGACCGCTCCAATTGATCAGAAGGGTCACCGTCAGCACTTTCCACCTCTATGGTTTCCAGCGGATCATAATCTTCGTCATCAGACTGGCCGAAAGACGAAAACAGCGTGGTCCACAGATTACGCACCTTCTGCCGACGCCAGTAATCCCGCATGGTATTTTGCAGGATACGCTGGAACAACATGGGGTATTCTTCAACCGGTTTGCTGGCATATTTATCAGCCAGTTTTAACATGGCGTCCTGCACAATATCCAACGCAGCATGGTCATCACGCACCGCATACGCGGTTTGCCTGAATGCCCGCTTTTCAACCTGTCGTAAAAAATCCGATATTTCTTGCGCACTCGCCACTACAAATCCTCTTCCCCGAGATCACCAGTGTTTGCCACTGACGCACGTGCTTTTTTCGCGATATTGTTGTGAATTATGAGATGTCATCACAGAAATATGCACCGTTTTATCTCCCTGTCGCTTGCGAGTATATCAGTTTTAAATTTATTTACTGTTAGAATAAGCCCGATAGCAGCGAAAGTTCGGCCACCCTTTATGACGACCAAAAAAATAAATTCTATCACCCTGCTCGATCCGTCGCACACACGTCACGCCTGCGCCGCCAGCCGCGCGACCACGGAGTCAGTTGCATGACGGCCACCACGATCACCGCCCTCGAAAAAACACCAGACAGCCAGCACCTGCGGCTTTACAGCCTGTTCCGCCTGGGCGCCTCAGGCATGCTGTTCGGCAGCCAGCTCTGGCCCTACTTTAGAAACGCCCCCTCAGAGCCTTCACTCTCATTCTGGTTACTGTTGATTTTCTTTTTGTACGCGATTGCCGTCAGCGTCAGCTTTGAATCACTGCAATGCAAGCGCGGCCTGCCATTAAAAATCCAGACCAGCCTGGATATTGTGTTTTTAGTGCTGATGATGCACTTTTTGCCAGGCAACCAGAGTGGCATCGGACTACTGCTGATTGTGAACATTATTTTTGCCGGCCTGATCAGTGATGGCCGTTTTGCCCTGTTTTATGCCGCCATTGCCACCATCGGCATCTTGCTCGAAAACACCTTCCAGATCATCCACCGCAACCTGCCACTCAATGATTTCAGCAATGCGGTCGTCCTCTCCTTAAGCTGCTTCGCCACCGCCTGGCTGGCGCAAACATTGACTGCGCGCATGCAACGCAGCGAAAACCTCGCAACGCAGCGCGGCCAGGATATTGAATACCTGGCCAAAACCAATGCGCTGATTACACAAGAGATGCCGAACGGCGTATTAGTGATTGACCAGCACCAACAGCTCAAGCACTACAACCAGCAAGCGTGCAAACTGTTAGGGCTGGAAGAAATGACGCTGCAAGCCGCCATCCAACTGCAAACCCCGCTCGCAGAGCTGATGCCTGCCGTGATGCAATTACTGCAATCCTCCCCTGCCAGCAAGCTCGCCGCGACAGACGCGACCAAACTCGGCATCAATAACCGCGACCTGGGTATACGCTTTCACCCCATTTCTGAAAGCATTGATAATGGTGTGGTGATTTTTATCGAAGACTGGTCACAAATCCAGACACAGGCACATCAGGTGAAACTGGCGGCATTAGGCAGGCTGACCGCCAATATCGCGCACGAAATCCGCAATCCACTCAGCGCAATCAGCCATGCGACACAATTGATGCAGGAAGACTCGCAGCAACCTGGCACGCAGCGTATGCTGCAAATCATTTCTGACAACGTGCAACGGCTGGATCAAATTATCAAGGACGTGCTGGAACTCAACCGCCGTGACCGCACCAATCAGGAGCAGCTCAATATCAACCACTTTGTGCAAGAGTTCTACCAGCAATTCTGCGCCGTGGAAAAGATAGCCCTCAGCAACTTTACGCTGGATCTACCAGCCAAAGAGAGCGCAATCGTGTTTGATCGCAGGCATATCAACCAGATTTTGTGGAATTTATGTAAAAATGGCTGGCGGCATAGCCAGCAGCATGCCCAAAGTTTGCAACTCAAGGTGGTGAGCGATAAAAGTGGTCAATTCATTCACGTGCACGTGAAAGATGACGGCAGCGGCCTAGACCCCAAAATTCAACCGCACTTGTTTGAGCCATTCATGACCACGGAAAAAACCGGCACCGGCCTGGGTTTGTTTATCGCCCGCGAACTGGCCGAAGCCAATGGCGCAAAATTAAATTACACCAGTAGTGCCAATGGCACGCAATTTTCACTGACAGTTAAAAAGGCAATCGTTTAAATGGCAAACTCTTATCGCTGCCTGGTCGTCGATGACGAGACTGATATCCGCGAACTCGTGGTACTGACCCTGGAACGCATGGGCATACAGGCAGAAAGTGCCAGCTCGGTGACGGACGCAAAACACATGTTGAACTCATTCAGCTATGACCTGTGCCTGACAGATATGCGGCTGCCAGATGGCCTCGGGCTGGAACTGGTGCAATATATCAATGCGCAATTCCCTGGCCTGCCGGTGGCCGTAATTACCGCTTACGGCAGCGCAGAAAATGCGGTTTCTGCCTTAAAAGCGGGCGCTTATGATTACATCACCAAGCCGATTTCGCTTAAACAATTACGCCCACTGGTAGAGTCTGCGCTCAAGCTGTCTTCACAAAAAGAATCGCAGGGCGCCAATACGGTAGACCTGATTGGCGCGTCACCCGCCATGGCTTACGTGCGCACCATGATCGCCAAACTGGCGCGTAGCCAGGCACCCGTTTATATCAGCGGTGAATCCGGCAGCGGGAAAGAACTGGCTGCCAGACTGATCCACCTCAACAGCTCGCGTAAGGATCAATCCTTTATCGCCGTGAACTGCGGCGCCATTCCCGAGAACCTGATGGAAAGCGAATTCTTTGGTTATAAAAAAGGATCGTTTACCGGGGCCATCCAGGATACGCTAGGCTTGTTCCAGGCGGCCAACGGCGGCACGTTATTCCTCGACGAGGTCGCAGATTTACCGCTGGCCATGCAAGTAAAACTGCTGCGTGCAATCCAGGAGAAAAAAGTACGCGTAGTCGGTAGTACCAGTGAAGAAGCGGTGGATGTGCGCATTATTTCCGCCACACACAAAAACCTGAATGCCATGATGGAAAAAGGCGAATTCCGCCAGGACTTATACTACCGCCTGAACGTCATTCAACTCAAAATGCCGTCCTTGCGCGAGCGGCCGGAAGATATCCCCGAGCTGACTGAACGCTTGCTAGGCAAGTTGTGCCTGATGCAGGGTATCGGCATCCCCGGCATTGCAGACGAAGCCAAAGTCTATATTCAGCAATTACCTTTTCATGGCAATGTGCGTGAACTTGAAAATATGCTGGAACGTGCGCTGGCATTATGTGACGGTGTCACCATTACGGTTGAAGACCTGTCACTGGATGAGATGCCCGCCAGCCTCAGCGACAAGCCGGTGCTCCCCTGGAATGCCCCCAGCCTGGAAGAGCCCAGCCAGCCAATCCCGGCCATTCTCGCCGCGACACCACCACGTGAAAGTCAGCCAATGGCACAGGCAACCCCAGGCAGTAGCACCATGTTGCCTATGGATATCAGCTTGTCTGATTACCTGGAAGATATTGAAAAACGCACTATTTTGCAGGCGCTGGAAAAAACCAATAACAACAAAACGGCAGCGGCTAAACTATTAGGCATCAGCTTCCGTACCCTGCGCTATCGCTTGTCCAAACTTGGGCTATCCAAAGAACAGGATGCCGACCTGGACGATACCGAAGGCGACGAGGAATAAAATAGCCAATAAAAAAGGGCGACTGCATAGTCGCCCTTTTTAACATCTGCTTGATTAACTCAACACGATCGCCAGATAGGCCAGGTAGAACAAGCCATTCACCAGCAAATGCCACACCAGCAAGCCGCCTTTGGCAATACGGTAACGTACCCAGATTGCCGCCAGCAAAGTGATCAGGATGCCTAAGGCCACTTCCTGCCTTGGTGCCCAGTCAGTCAACATAATGCCGATGGCCGGTAACAACGTACCCTGAAACACCATGGCGCCGGTGATATTGCCAAATGCCAGGGTATCCTTACCCTTGCGTATCCACAAAATGCTATTCACTTTCTCCGGTAACTCGGTCGCAATCGGGATAATCAGCAAAGACAGCAGCAAAGCTGACACGCCTAAAATCGCCGCCGCCGTTTCGACCTCGTTGATAAAGCCTTTGGCACCGGCGATCAACAGGCCCAGACCAATCAGCAATTGCAGCACGATCGTCACCATATTGGTCGGCAAACCAAGCCTGGATAACATCATGACGTCTTCGGCCTCCGTCGCATGCCCCTCTTCTACCAGGCCTTTGGACGCTTTAATCGTCATCAGCACATACACAAAGTAGGTCAAAATCATCAGGATGCTGATGCCGTAACGCACCAACGCTTCGGTGTGCGGAATAAACATGGCGATGGTGGCGAAAATAAAGGCCAGAATAAAGAAGTTGAGGTCCCGAATCAGGCCAGTACGCTCAGGACGGATATGCCCATGCGCACCACGACGCTTCAACACCGAGAACGCCATTAAGCTGATAGACAGCGTCGCCAGCATCAACGGTGCGCCCAAGATGGCGCCGACACCGATATCGTGTCCGGCATGACTGTCGCCGGTCGATGAGGTGTAGGAGAAAATGGCCAGCAACGGCACCAGCGTCTCTGGCAATGCCGTGCCCACGGCGGCAAAAATAGAGCCGGTCACCCCCTCGGAAATACCCAGCCGCTCACCCAAATGTTCCAGGGCATTGGTAAAGACTTCAGCCGCCACCAAAATCAGCAGCAACATTAGCAATAATTGTAGAAAAACCATGACTGTTCCTGTCTGGCGGTAATCGATCTCGCATGCGGCCACCGCCTGCCCCGCATGTGCATGACAAACGTGTGCATGCGGGCGGAATCATAACGCAATTCGCCCAAATTCACCTACAATGTTCGCATGTCGCAAACATCTGCTTCTGCTATTCACATTGACTCCGCTGGCCTCGCCAGCCCGGTGCAATATATATTGTCGCCCAACCAGGATGAACGGCCACAGCCTGCCGAAGTGGATATGATCGTCATCCACAATATCAGCCTGCCGCCCGACCATTATGGCGGCCCGGGCATTATGCAATTGTTCACCAACCAGTTAGACCCGCAGGAACACCCTTATTATGCCGAGATTGCACACCTCAAGGTCTCGTCACACTTTCTCATCCGCCGCACAGGTGAATTATTACAATTTGTGAGCTGTAACCAGCGCGCCTGGCATGCCGGACTCTCACAATGGCAGGGCCGCGAACGTTGCAATGACTTTTCAATCGGCATAGAACTCGAAGGCAGTGACATTGAGGTGTTTGAAGATGTGCAATACATCACCTTGCAAGCACTGATCAATGCCTTGCGACAACGTTATGCCATCAGGCACATTGTCGGGCATTCAGATATTGCGCCGGGACGCAAAACCGACCCCGGCCCATTCTTTGATTGGCAACGAATCACATGATAAACAGACCGAAGCGAGCCAGCGCTCAACTTAAGCGTTAATTATCGCTAAAAACCTGTCACTACAGATTAAGCTTTGGCCGTGGCTGTTGCAGATATGCGTGGCTTATTTTCCAGGCTCACCGCCATCACCCCGGCCAGTACCAGCGCCGTGCCCATCCCCTGTATCCAGGACAGTGACTCGCCCAGAAACAGGTAAGCCAGCACAATCGTCGCCACCGGCCCAATCGCACTGATCAATGCTGCCTTGCGGCTACCGAGCTGGTGTATGCCCATATTCATCAGTACCGAAGGCAATACCGTCGCAATCAGTGCCATCAGAAAGGCCAGCGCATATACTGCGTTAGGCAACATCGTCACATGGTCAAATGAGCCACTGGTGCCAAAATGGACGGCACTGGCAAGCGCCGCCAAACTCATGGTCATCGCAGTAAACCGGCTAGCGCCCAATTTGGGGATCAATTGCCCACTCACCAGTAAATAACCCGCATACACAATAGCGCTCAGCAATACCAGCCACGCACCATACAGTGTATCGGCAGAATCCAGCCCGGCCAGCTCAACATCATGCCAGACCACCAGCACCACACCAGCATAACTGGTCACCATGGCAAACCACTCGCGACGGCTAATGTGATGTTTAAGGAATACTGCACTCATGGCCACCACCAGCGTTGGATACAGAAACAGAATCACCCGCTCCAGCCCTGCCGACACATAACGCAGACCTTCAAAGTTCAGCCACATCGAACCATAACCACCGACCACCGCGAGCAACAGCAACGTCACCCAGTCTTTACCAGTCATGGACATAGGCACGCCTTGACGCATCGTCCACCAGCCCAACCCGGCAAAGAACGGAATAGCGAACGCCATCCGCAAAGCGATCAAAGTCGCGGCATCAAGATGATAAGCGTAAGCCAGCTTGACCATAATCGCTTTCGACGAAAAGGCCACGGACGATACCAGCACCAGCATGGCACCGTAATACGGATGGGTAGAATCTTTCATATGAGCCCTGAATCAATGGGGCTCACCGGGAAGGGTATGACAAGATCAACCGCGGAGAGCCCGCGGTTGCAAAAGAATTACGACAAGCAGCAACCGCAGCACGATGTGGCGACTAGCCACAATGCCTTTCGGTTCATCACCACAACAGTAGATTGGAGGAATTGCTTGTTCATAAGGTTATGGAATTTACGTGGGTTTGCGGGAATGGTCAAGGGAGTTATTTGTGTTCGTCTAAGTAAACACTCTTTTTCGCCTCTAGGCGAG
>NZ_DKJH01000007.1:0-78925 GCF_002454655.1 Methylophilus sp. UBA6697 | reverse complement strand
CTTATCATGCGCTCAAAATTAAAAAAACACACTATACAACGGCTTGTTTTTAATAGAAAAATAGAAAATATAATCTAAGAAATGTCAGCAATGCCATTCAGATCACCCACGTCATGACGGGAGAACTATGCGTTGCCAAACGGGCAGCCAGCGGAGAAAAGCCTATTGCGTACTGAACAGCGGCTTTAACTCAGCCACCGCCAGGTCAATAAAACCACGCAACTTGGGTGGCATAAAGCGTTGCTTCGGGTAAACCAGATGCACGGCATCCGCACGCCCGCGCCAGTCTGGCAATACATGCTGCAAGCCGCCAGTCTCTACCGTCGGCTGGCAGATAAATGTCGGCAACAAAGCCACACCCTGCCCGTTTTCGGCCATAGCCCGCACCACGCCAATGCTGTTAACCAGGGTACGCGCAGCCAAGGGTACACGTATAGCTGTTGTACCGCGCTGCAAATCCCACTGGTGACGACCCATGGGGGTGAATTGCACGCATTGGTGCTGACTGAGGTCAGTTGGCGTGGCAATCTGTCCCGCCAACTGCAAATACTGTGGGCTGGCAAATAGCGCCCATTGTATGGTGCCTAGTGACTTGGCAATCAAACTGGAGTCGCGCAATTCTCCCGTTCGAATCGCCACATCCACGCCTTCTGCCACCAGGTCAACATAACGCTCGGTGAGCATTAACTCTAGCGACAAGGCTGGGTAGGTGCGCTGCATCTGTGTCACCAAGCCTCCCAGCAAAGCATCCCCGAGGTCAGCCGGTGCTGTGACTTTTAACACGCCTTGCGGTTGCTGACGCGCTTCATCCAGCGCCGCTTCAGCTTCAAGCAAGTAACCCAGGCCGGTAGAAGCATGCTCAAAATACAATGCGCCAGCTTCAGTCAGGTTTAAGCGACGTGTAGTGCGTTGCAACAGGGTGACGCCCAGCCGTCGCTCCAGTCGCGCTACGCGGGTGCTAATGGTCGAGGTCGGCAATCCCAACTGCCGCGCGGCAGCGCTAAAGCTGCCCGCCTGCACCACCTTCACAAATACAGCGGCTTCGTTAAAATCCATGATGCGACTATTCATTTAATTGAAAAGTAATTTCACATTTAACCATCTAGTGCCTTAAAAGTCATGTGTTTATAGTGTGAACCATGCAAACACGCAAACATTTCTGAAAGGGAATCATCATGAAAAAACTGGCTTTTATCAAACGCAGCAACGGTAACCACTGGGTAGGTGACGGCTTTCCGGTACAAAGTATTTTCTCTTACCGTGACATTGCCAATGACATTTCGCCTTTCTTGCTGATGGATTACGCCGGGCCTGCCAGCTTTGAGCCAACCACGCACAGACGCGGCGTTGGCCAGCACCCGCACCGTGGCTTTGAAACCGTGACCATTGTTTATGACGGCCAGGTCTCACACCACGACTCCACTAACGCTGGTGGCACCATCGGCCCAGGCGAAGTGCAGTGGATGACCGCAGGCAAGGGCATTATTCATGAGGAGTATCACGGTGATGACTATGCACGTACAGGTGGTCCGTTTGAAATGATCCAGTTATGGGTCAACCTGCCAGCCAAGGACAAAATGACCGCGCCAGGGTATCAGGGGATTACTCGCGATCAGATTCCGGAAGTGGCTTTGCCGGAGGAAGCAGGGAAAGTCCGTGTGATTGCCGGTGAATATGCTGGTCACAAAGGCCCGGCAAATACCTTCAGCCCGATGAATGTGTGGGATGTGCGCCTGAATGCGGGCACACGCACCACCTTCACCTTGCCGGAAGGCCACACTACCGCCATTTTTGTGCTGCATGGCGCGGTGAAAACCGGTGAAGTGCATACCATCCGCCCCGCTGAGCTAGCGGTGTTGCAGCGCGAGGGGAATGAGCTGGTATTGCAGGCCCAGCAGGACACCGTGCTGTTGTTACTCAATGGTGCACCACTGAATGAGCCAGTGGTGGGTCACGGCCCGTTTGTCATGAATAGCTGGGAGGAAATTGACCAAGCGATTAATGACTTTAACCAGGGTCGCTTTGCCACTGCTTAAATCGGTAAACCATTTTAAAAACAGGAAACACGGCAGCCAGCGCCCCATTCTTTATTGCTGGCTGCCGTGATCTCCAACCAACATATCTTGAGAGGATATTCCACATGAACAACAAACCTTATGTACGCCTGGACCGTGACAACGCTGTCGTCTTGCTGGTAGACCACCAGGCTGGCCTGCTATCACTGGTGCGCGATATTGAACCAGACCGTTTTAAGAATAATGTACTGGCGTTAGCTGATGCCGCCAAGTTTTTCAACTTGCCCACTATTTTAACTACCAGCTTTGAAACAGGCCCGAATGGCCCGTTGATGCCAGAATTGAAGGCCTTGTTTCCTGATGCACCCTATATTGCCCGCCCTGGTCAAATCAACGCCTGGGATAACGAAGACTTTGTCAAAGCGATTAAGGCCACCGGCAAAAAACAATTGATTATCGCTGGTGTAGTCACCGAAGTCTGTGTTGCCTTCCCTGCACTATCAGCCATAGAAGAAGGCTTTGAAGTATTTGTCGTAGGCGATGCCTCAGGCACCTTTAACGAACTGACGCGCGATGCGGCATGGCGTCGCATGGAGGCCGCAGGTGCACAAATGATGACCTGGTTTGGCATCGCCTGTGAACTGCACCGCGACTGGCGCAATGATATTGAAGGCTTAGGTGCCTTGTGCGCCAATCATATTCCAGACTATCGCAATTTGATGACTGCATTCAATGCGCAACAAGCCAGGTAAAAATTGGCAAGTTGTAGAGAGATACGGAACTTTTTTTGCGTACTTTTTGTCTAATAGTTGCATGGCATTTTTTAGTTTTATGCCATAAAGCGTTTCCTACATCACAATAGGAACATTGCTTATTAAGTATTCAGGTCAATTAGCGTAATCTGCAATTGTCGTGTGTGAAATGAAGTGTCGAATGCATTTCGAGTTTCATTCATCACATGGCAAATACGGCAGCCTTAACGGCTGCCGTTTGTACTCAACGAATGAAGGAGTATGCATATGCCTAGAGGATCCAGTCCCAAGCGCGAACAAGAATACGAAACCCTCAAACACGCGTTCAAGCAAGACCATCG
The DNA here is from genome assembly GCF_002454655.1 of Methylophilus sp. UBA6697. Lineage (NCBI taxonomy): Bacteria > Pseudomonadati > Pseudomonadota > Betaproteobacteria > Nitrosomonadales > Methylophilaceae > Methylophilus > Methylophilus sp. UBA6697. The sequence goes on along the minus strand of NZ_DKJH01000007.1, from coordinate 75,817 downwards.
TTACCCCGGCCGCGAAGAAGAAGTCGCCGCCCGTATCGTCAACAAGCAACGCAAACAAGCGGGTGAAACCAAGGATAACTCATCCTGAATCGCGCGGTTTTTAATGCATCAACACAGTGCCATGTTCAACCAATGTTCAATAAGATCCATGCAGGTTTGATGGGGTCATTGCTATAACGCCCCTGCCAGACCCGTTTAAAAAATGGGGGTTATTATGCAACAAACTGCTGATATTGGAATTTCACCACTCAACTATCAACCAACGTATGAAGTGCTGGCGGACAGCGAAACCCAAAGCCGGGAAAACCTGCAATATACCCTGCGTAAAATCTCAGAAATCACGGCCAGACATTCTGCTTACAGCGCGCGTAGCGTGCATATTAAAAGTCACGGCCTGATCTCTGCAGAAATGGAGATTTACGATAATCTCCCCGCGCCCCTGGCACAAGGCATGTTTGCCAAAGCGCAAACCCTGCCGCTGGTCATGCGCTTTTCAACCGTGCCGGGCGATATTTTGCACGACAAAACCTGCACGCCACGCAGCCTGGCAATCAAGGTGCTTGGCGTGAATGGTGACCGGCTACCTGGCAGCGAAAAAGCCATTACGCAGGACTTTTTATTTGTGAATGGTGCCAGTTTCCTGTCGTCCAGCGTACAGGTGTTTCTCTCCAACCTGAAGCACATCGCCTCCACGCCCGAAACCAGCACTGAGTTCAGGCATTTTTTATCACAAATATTCCGCTCAACGGCCAAACTGGTCGAATCACTCAAAAGTGGCCAGCAAACCCTGATCAGAAACCTGCACCAGGCACAAGAAACCAATATTCTGGGTGAAACCTATTTTAGTCAGGACCCGATTCTATACGGCAACTACATGGCCAAAATTGCCTTTGTACCGATCTCACCCGACCTGCTCACCCTCACCAACAAACCGATTGATACCCTCGCCTCCGATGGCCTCAGAAAATCCATTGTCGATTACTTTATTGCCCACACCGCAGTGTGGGAGTTACGCGTACAGTTATGCACCGATATCAAGCAAATGCCGATCGAAGACTCTACCGTGATCTGGTCAGCAGATGTGTCGCCTTATATCCCGATTGCCCGCATTACCGCCAAACCACAAATTGCCTGGAGTCCCTATCGTTCGCATGTGGTCGATGAGGGCATGATGTTCTCGCCCTGGCATGGCATTCAATCGCACCGGCCCTTAGGCTCGGTGATGCGCTTGAGAAAAATGAGCTATGAAATGTCCAGAAATCTGAGCGCGGCACCGACAGGCATGCCGGTGTGTGAGCCGACGAGCCTGGATGACTTGTGCTGATGCACAGATCACGCCAGCCTCTCAACAAATCTTCCTAGGCGGAGCGAGACGCACGCCAGCGGTATGCCCACACATCCGGCAGGTAAGTCGCAATCACCATCAATGCCGCCAGGCTTAGAAACAGCCACTTGACCGAATAGCTGGTGACAAATTTGGCGGCGGGCGTTTGCGACTGCACAAACGTATAAAATGCCGGCTGGTCTATGCCTTCGATATATTGACCCTTGATCTCCGTCGCCATCTCCTTCAAATGTTCCACATCCTGGCTGGATAAATAGCGGTCAAACTCGGCGTACGCCACCGGTGGATCAGGATCATCCTTGCTGGCATCACTGTAATTGACACCACCGCCCGCGCTTTCGGCCGCGGCATCAGTGCCCCAATACCCAACAAAGTGATTATTCGAATTAAAGCGCTTGATCGGTGCAGGCTCTTTACCGCCGACGCCAACAAAAATAACATTTTTACCTATACGCACATCGCTGATATCCAGTTTGTTAATGCCATTGGCTTTGGGCGCTTCGTCACCATCGGTAAAAAACAGCATTTGTGCCGGAATATTAAGGTAATCAAACGTCGCCTCAGCAGCCTTCACGCCAAACGTCATGCGGCTGTTACCACTCCAGGCCATGCGCCATTCCAGGTGGTTAATACTGTCAGTGATAATATCGAAGTTAGCGCACACTTCCAGTGGCATAAACAATAAAGCCACATTCTCAGCGGCAAACACACCCACGCTGACATACGTACCGCAAGGCGATGTTTTCACCACTTGCTTCATCAGGTGCTGTGTATGAGCCAAGCGCGTGGCTGGTTTGTGATCGACCTGCATATCTTCCGCATTCATGCTTTGCGAAATATCTGCCAGCAACAAATAATTGTGTACTTCTTGCTTGAGTTGAATGTCCGGCTTGACCAGCGCCAACAGCAGAAAGACGGCAGCGCCCAGCAAAAAAGCCGTTTCGTAGTGCGCTTTTAACAGTGAAAAAAAGCGTTTCATGGCAACCCCTGTGGCAAATTGCTGATTTCCATGCCTGAAGGATCCTGCGGCACAGTCTTGATATGGGTCGGAATCACGCCATGCAATAAACTCAAATTGAACTTGGCCGCCTGGTTGCCCGGATCAAGTTTGAGTGACTGCTCATACGCCGCCCTCGCCTGCAAATAATCAAACTTGGCTTGCTCCTGAATCGCACCATCCGCCTCCACCAGTCGTTGCAACCCGGATCGAAACAGCTGGTTGCCGATATTGAAATGGATCTGCGACTTCAACGTTTGACTAGGCGTGAACAGGGCCTCATCGTGCTGTTTAGGCGCCTCTAACAACTGGCCGAAATTCTGTATCGCATGCTTGTAATTGCCCGTTTTACCTTGCTGGTAAGCATCAGCAAACTTCTGGTGAAACGGAAACAAGTCTCCCTCCAGCACGTCACCATGTTGCAATGCTGTATTGGCCGAGGTGATTTTGTGCACTTGGTAAGCTTCGTAGACACTGCCCAGCACGCCGACAATGAAGACAAATCCAAGCAGCTGGTTTTTGCGCATTAAATGGTTTTTCATTCGTACACCCTCAAATTTTTAATCACCAGCATCAACAACACCAAGAGCAGCGCAGAGACCATAAACACCTTGGAATAGTCATAGCCGGCAATGGTCTCGCGATATTGAATCGCCTTTTTTTCACGTGAGTCGATGTCATTAATTGCTGACTGCAAGGTCTCCGGATCATCCGCCTCATAGGCTTTGTATTTCAGGCCCAATGACTGGAAATACTTATGCAGCACGATGGAGTTTGGCGTGCGGTCTTCGTCATATTGCTCTTTGGAGAAAATACTCGGCTCACCTGGTTCGCGTAACATGATCCAGTAAATACTCAGCTTGCGGCTTTTCAGGCGCTCACTCAGTAAAAACTTCACGCGCGGACTGAGTTTGCCGGCGCCGTCCGACAATAAAATCACCGCCCGTGAACCAGAGCTCTGGATGTTATCGAACAAGCCAACGGCCTCGGTTAATCCGGCGCCGATATTGGTCTGGTTCAATGACGGGCTGGTGGCCGCCACGATCGCCGCATGAATCGCATCGCGGTTAGTCGTAATTTTGATGCCATACAACGCCGAGTTGGTGAACCCGACGACACCCATCATGTCATTCGGCCGTGAATCAATAAACTGCGTAATAATGCGCCGCGCGGCAGCAGACTTGATTTCCGCCACATGCCCGGACGAATCACCGGCAAACGGGTGGTCCATACTCACGCTACGGTCTATCACCATCACGGTTTGCGCACCCTTGCCCACGCGTGGTACTTGCTCATCCGCGCCGCGCGGTGCCGCCAGCGCAATGACGATGCTCAGCAACAGCAAAGACATAATCACCTTCACCGCCAGGTTCAGCCGGTCTGAAAACAGGTCTTCCGGGATGATGTCCAGCCAGCTGTAATGCTGGCCTTGATGGCCCTTTAACCAGAAAGGCAACAGCGCGATAGGCAATAAGGCAAACGCCCACGGATTTAAAATAATCATGCCACGCCCCGCTCGCAATCCCGCAGCTGCTTGCTGAATTGCACCAGTTGCGTAATCACCTGCTGGCTATCACGGGCACGCACGTCATACAGGGATTGATTCGACGCGGCAAAAAACTGTGTGATCTCAGGCTGCAGGTTTTTAAAGCTCGGGCGCAAACGCACAAACTCATCCACATCCCGCGCAAAAATATTCGCGCCATAGTGCTGGTTAAACGCCTGGTGCAGATAGACCAACGCCTTCTTCTCTTCTGCGGCGGTTTTGGGCCGGGAGGATTTTTCCAGGCGCTTGAGCTGCCGGTGCGCCCGCGCAAAGGCGCCGCCCATAAATGGCAACCAGTGGCCATCAGCATTCATATAAAGTAAGGCCAGCAGGCTTGAGATTGCCAGGGTTAAAAACAAGCCCAGGCGTTGTCGATCGGCACGGCTATCTATCAGCGGGGTGCTCACTTCCGGCAATAGATTTTTCTTGGCGGTTGATGTGCCGCCAGTCACCAATGGTGAAAACCAGAATCCCCACGCCGGGATATCAATAGTGGTAGCGCTTACCGCAGGATGACTGAAATTCAATTTCTCAGCGGGTAAATGCATCACACTAGGGGTCGTGCTTACCGCAAATACCTGGTAACGCAATTGCAAGGTGTACTGGGTGTGGTCCGCCTGCGCTTTGGTTTGTAAGGCCACCTCCACCAGTTCGATACCATCATGTTTGCTGCCTTTTTTAGGCAAGCCACTGTCTGCCAATTGATACGCGGTTGGCGCATCCACAATAACAGTTCTGCTGAGTACATCGCCAATATGTACACCATAGCTTGACGCGGGATTTGTCACGCGCAATGTTGGTGATGCTGGTTTGCTTGACGTATCTGCGCGTGCTGCCAGCGCATGGTTAACCGTGAATAATAGACTGCTGACGATCAACAGGCGTTGCAGCGCCCGAGTTGTCGTCCTGTGTGAAATCTGTGTTTGCATGATGGTCTCTTCGCGTCACATGGCTTGTTCAAAATAATGCGTCATCAGCTCTGGCCTGTAGTCGCCATGCATAAACAACGCCGGGCTCTCAAAGCGCAAAAATAAAGCCTCTAGCGCATGCCTGCGCGCATTAAATGCGTTGATGAATTTGGCTTTCACTTCGCTGCGGAAAAACAGCGTACGATTGCGGCCACTTTCCAGGTCTATCATGGTGCCAAAGCCAAACTTGGGCAGTTTTTTGTATTCCTCGTCGTCCCACAATACAATCGGCACCACTTTGTGGGCAGACATCGCCAGCAAGGTTTTCTCGATTACTGGCAGCGGCATATGAAAGTCCGAAATCCAGAACACCAGCGCACGCGTCTGGCCCAAAAAGTTAGGCACATCCGTCACACCATCCACGCCGATACGCAGTTGCTGGTAATCATGTAACAAGCCAATGGTTTGTTTGCTCTGGTGATAATTGCGGCTCAACGGCAAGGTAAAGTCTTCGAGCACTTGCTGGTTGTAGCCAATAAAGCCGAACAAATCGCCCATGTGATAAGCTGAATTCGCCACCGCCGTTGCAATTTCAATCGCCGTATCCAGCTTGCGTTTATGGCCCTTGAATTGCATGGAGCTGGACAAATCGCACACGGCATAAATCGGTGTTGTGCTGTCCTGGTTAAACTGCCGCACCTGCACCTGCTCAAACGGGTCACGTATGGTTTGCCTTAAATCCATGCGCCTGGCATCCGGGTAATCCACCAGGTTAATCGTGCCGCGATAGTCCGAACCAAGGCCGCGCTGCGTGCCTGGATGATCGCCTAGCTGAATGCTGTCCGACTTCCAGCCAACCACATACTCAAAAGGCCGCGCGTAGCTCGCCTCATCGAGATGCGCGCGCGCCTGGCTATCGGCGGTTTTCCCCGCTCGTTTTGTGAATGACCGCATGATTGCTGCTTTCATATGCAGAGACCTTAAGCAGCTTTGCTAAACGACAGGCTAGGCACAGCCACAGTGCGGATAATATTGCTGGTCAGCTCCCTGGCCAGCGCCGTTCTGCGATTTTCATAGGCCGCGTTAAACACCAGGCGGTGTGAAATCACCTCATGAAACACGGCATGAATATCCTCTGGGTACAAACTGTCACGGCCATTCAGCCAGGCATTTACACGGGCCGCCTTCATCAGCATACCCATACCGCGCGGACTGGCGCCGGTCTGGATCACACGCCCCACATCGACGCTGTCCATGGTCACGCCAAATTTTTCCGGGTGTTGCGTCGCATCCCACAAATCCATGGTGTACTCCTCCAGCACATCGCTGGATTTAATATGGTCCTGCAGGCGATCAGAAAACGCATTCAGCTGGTCGAATTTCAAAATATCGCTCTCAACCTGTTGCGTCAGTTTTTCGGCATGCTGGAACTTGGTATTGAACACCAGTGACTTTTTCAACTCACGATCCGTTGGAATCTCAATCGGGATTTCCATCATAAAACGGTCACGCGCCGCAGATGGAATCTCAAACGTCTCGTTCTTTTCCACCTGGTTGCGGTCGGCAAACACAATCATGTGCGGCATGCGATATTCTTTTTTAAACGCGCTGATATGGCGCTCCGCCATCACCCGCAACATCAAGGCATGCACCTGCGGCCGTGCGCGGTTGATCTCGTTAAAAAAGAACACGGACAAATTCTCACCCGCACGCAGCAACGGGCCCTCATCAATCTGTGGCCGTCCATCCGGCCCCAAAAACGTGTGGTAGATCAGGTCATTCGGCATCAAATCTACCGTACCCTCAATCCGCTCATACGCCCCGCCAATGCCGCGCGCAATCGATTGCAGCAAGGTGGTTTTACCCACGCCGACGCCACCATCCAGCAACACATGCCCACGGGCAAAAATAGCGATGTTCATTAATCGCACGGCTTTGCTTTGCCCCACGATCACTTGATTCACCTGCTTTTCAAGGTTCAACGCATGCTGACGCCAGTCTGTCAGTTGGTTATCTAATGCCAATCGAATATCAGAGGTAGGTGACATGAATCTTTCCTTTAATAGAATGTTTCAAAAATGTAACAGAGTGTTACAAATCCACAATCCTCCAGTTTCAAGAACTTTGCTGGTCCAGTGAGTTGTGAGATATAGTGATACTTGAGTAATCCAGATTGACGCCTAAGGAAAGGGATTTTTTCCCGACATTGAGGCTGTGCTGTGAGTAATGGAGAGATGAAAAATGCTACGTTCGTGGAGTCTTAAACTAACAATTACCGAGACCTCAGGCTTGCCGGTCTATCTGCAAATCGCCCAGCAAATCATGGAAGAAATCCAGAAAGGCCGGCTCGCCCCCTCCACCGCCATGCCAGGCACGCGCGAACTGGCAGAAAAGCTCAATGTGAACCGCAAAACGGTGATCCTGGCCTATGACGAACTGATCGCCCAAGGCTGGCTGGTCACCGAGCAACGTCGAGGTTCGTTTGTGTCGGCCAACCTGCCCAATTTCAATACGCAAGCGCAAACCGCCAAAACCAGCCAGCAACCCGCCAACGTGATAGCCGCCACCACGCATCCGCTGCTGTGCTACCAATCACCACTTGAAGGCGTCATCGACTTTAATGACGGCATCCCCGATTCACGCCTGATCCCGTTTAATATTCTGTCGCGCGCATTCCGCCATGCCCTGATCGGCTCCAGCAAAGGCAACAACCTGGGCTACGGCGACCCGCGCGGTACGTTGGCATTACGGCAATCCATCGCCACCATGCTCAATATGGAAAGAGGCTTGAGTGTCGATATCGACCAGATTTGCATCGCACGCGGCAGCCAGATGGGTATTTTCCTGGCCGCGCGCGTACTCACCCGGCCAGGTGACAATATCGTGGTGGAGCAACTGAGTTACCCGGCAGCCAAAGAAGCGTTCCGGTCTTGCGGCGCCAATATCCTCACCGTGAAGCAAGATAAACACGGCATTGATGTCGTTGCCCTGGAGAAACTGTGTAAGCAACACCCCATCCGCGCCATTTATGTCACCCCGCACCACCAGTTCCCCACCACCGTGATTATGACTGCCGAGCGGCGCTTAAAACTGCTGATGCTGGCAGAGCAATATGACTTCACCATTGTGGAAGACGACTACGATCACGAATTTCACTTCTCGCATCACCCGGTATTTCCGCTAGCGAGTACCAACCACGGCGGCCGCGTCATGTATGTCGGCTCACTCTCCAAAGTACTCGCCCCCGGTTTACGGGTAGGTTACTTGGTGGCAACGCCGAGCCTGATAGACCGGTGCGCCAAAGAAGTCATGCTCATAGACCGACAAGGCAACTCAATCACCGAACTGGCGGTAGCCGAGCTAATGGATTCCGGTGAAATCAAACGCCATATCCGCCGGACATTTAAGGTGTACAACGAACGCAGAAACCTGCTGATTGCGCTGATTAAAAAAGAACTCAAAGAATACGTCACCTTCGATGCGCCCGATGGCGGACTGGCGATCTGGTTACGTTTGAAAGAAGGTATCGATGTGGAGAAAGTCGCCGAACAAGCTTTAAAACATAAAGTACGTATTTTGCCCGGCACTTTATTTTCAGAATCGCAGCACAGTGTGCATGCAATTCGTTTGGGGTTTGGCAGTTTAACGACTACGGAATTGGAGAAAGGTGTATTGGCTTTAAGAGCTGCTTTTTCGTGAATTGTGCGTTTGGAAATTTGCTTTAGAAAGGCATTCTTAGATCAAGTAATCCCTCAATAACTTGTGCAATACATTATCAATACCTTTAGAATCAAACCATCTTGAGAGCAATTAAATCAGTAGAGAATAATAATGAGATTCAACGAGGATTCTAGGGTAAAAATTCCAACCATTCTTCATTTGACCAGATTAGGCTTTGAATATCTGTCATTGAAAAATGCTGACTGGGATATTGATTCAAATATCTTTTCAGAAAGTTTTATTACTGCAGTTTTAAGAATTAATCCTCAAATCTCAAGAGAAGATGCTGAAAGGCAATTAGCTGAATTAAAACTTAGCCTTGATAACATCGATCTTGGCAAAGTCTTTTTCGAGAAAATCACTAACCGCTCTGGTATTAAGTTAATAGATTTCGATAATTTCAATAACAACAGTTTTCATGTTGCCACTGAGCTGCCTTATGTCATCGGTGATGAAGAGTTCCGACCTGACATAACATTACTTATCAATGGGCTTCCTCTGATATTTATTGAGGTTAAAAAACCTAATAATAAAGACGGAGTACTTGCTGAACGAGAGCGTATAAACCGTCGGTTTCAGAACCAGAAATTTAGGCATTTCGTGAACGTCACACAACTCATGGTGTTTTCAAACAACATGGAATATGACGATGAATCAATCGATCCAGTTGAAGGTGCTTTTTATGCGACTCCTTCTTATGATGCCCCAATCTTTAACTATTTCAGAGAGGAAGAAACTCTTAATCTCACGGCTTTGCTTAAGCCTTTATCTGAATCGTTAGAACTGGCTGTACTCAAAGATAATAATCTGGAAGTAATACGAAACAATCCCGAATTCATCACGAATAAAGAACCATCTCGCCCTACTAATCGTATTTGTACGTCTCTTTTCAATCGCGAGCGCCTGGCATTCTTATTGCAATACGGCATCGCTTATGTGAATGAGACAAATGGTATTGAAAAGCATGTGATGCGATACCCACAAGTTTTTGCTACCAAAGCCATTGAGCAAAAGCTTAACGAAGGAATCAAAAAAGGGATTATTTGGCATACACAGGGCAGTGGAAAAACTGCGTTAGCTTTTTACAATGTGCGTCATTTGACCAGTTATTTTCAGAAACAAAATATTGTTCCGAAGTTTTACTTTATCGTAGATAGATTAGATTTACTCACACAGGCACAGCGTGAGTTCACAGCACGCGGATTAGTTGTACATATCATCAATTCACGCGATGACTTTGCAAAAGATATTAAGTCGACAACTGTGATTAATAACAATGCGGGCAAACCTGAAATCACTGTCGTCAACATTCAAAAGTTTCAAGATGACCCTGATGTCATTTCCAGCAAAGACTATGATACGAATATTCAGCGTATCTACTTCTTAGATGAAGTGCATCGTAGCTACAACCCCAAAGGCAGCTTTCTCGCCAACCTTGAGCAGTCAGACACGAATGCCATCAAAATTGGCCTGACCGGAACACCTTTGTTAGGAGATGATTACAACTCACGTATCTTGTTTGGCGAATACATTCATAAATACTATTACAACAAGTCGATTGCCGACGGTTATACCTTACGGCTGATACGCGAAGAAATATCTACTAGTTACAAGCTCACGTTACAACAAGCACTTGATCAAATCAAAGTGCAGCAAGGCAATATTGATAGAAGAGATGTATATGCACACCCGACTTTTGTGGAGCCGATGCTTGATTACATCGTAAACGACTTTGAGAGCTCCCGTGAAACTTATGGCGATCACTCTATTGGAGCGATGGTCATCTGCGACAGTGCAGATCAAGCCAAACAGATGTTCGAGATTTTCAATACTAAATATGCGGATAAAACATCTGTAATAAATTTAGATGCTGCAAACGACCCTCAAGAACAGCAACAGATTGCAGCTCAAAAACGCGCCAGTTACCAAAGCGCGTTAAAGCAAAGTTATAAGGTCAAAACTGTTGCATTGATTTTGCATGACATCGGCGACAAAGAGTTCCGGAAGGATCTTGTAGAAGATTTTAAAGCAGGAAAAATTGACCTTCTTATAGTGTTCAATATGTTATTAACCGGCTTCGATGCTAAGCGTCTGAAAAAATTATATTTAGGCCGTGTCATTCGTAAACATAACTTACTGCAAGCACTAACTAGGGTAAACCGTACCTATAAAAAATTCCGTTATGGCTATGTTGTCGACTTTGCCGACATTAGCAAAGAGTTTGCGGCTACCAACAAAGAGTATTTAGAAGAGCTGCAATCTGAATTGGGTGACGAGATGGAGCACTACTCGCACTTATTTAAATCTCCAGAAGAAATCAAACAAGAAATCGAGCATATTAAAGACGTGCTGTTTATGTTTGATACGCACAATGCTGAAATTTTCTCGCAGCAAATCAACCAGATTCAAGACAAGAAAACGGTACTTGCACTTAAAAAAGCATTAGAAGATGCACGTGCCTTGTATAACATCATCCGCCTACAAGGTGAGTACGATTTTCTTGATGACCTTGATTTTCAGAAATTGAATTTGCTTTATCGCGAAACCTCTAATCACTTAAATCTACTCAACGTAAAAGAACAACTCGAATCTGCAGAAGATTCAACCAACCTACTCAACATTGCACTTGAGGATGTGATATTCAAATTCACAAAAATTGGTGAAGAGGAGTTGGTTCTAGCTGATAAGCTCAAAAGCACATTACGACAAACACGCGAAGCGCTTGCATCTAATTTTGACCAACAAGATCCTAATTTCATCAGTTTGAAAGAGGAATTGGAAAGGCTGTTTAGGAAAAAAAATCTGAGTGAAGTAACGCAAGAAGAGATGACTGCCAACATTGCAGCACTAGAAAAGATTCATAGTCGTATCAAAGAACTTAATCGGATAAACAATCAACTGCGCCAGAAATACCGTGGTGACGTAAAATACACGCGCATTCACAAACGCCTGCAAGAAAAAGGTGATTTGACGCAAAACGAACGCAAAATATTTGAGGCGCTTACTGGCGTCAAAGAAGATACCGATGCACAAGTATTAGTTAATACACAGTTGCTAGATAATGAAAATTACTTTGCTCGATTGGTCATGCCGTCGGTCATTGGGCGTTTCGTCAATGAACAATCCATTCAACTTAACCCTGCCTCATCCAACTACATCAACCAGTTGGTAGTGGCAGAGTACATGAAAGAGTTTAATAGCGGAGCACGTCAGTGGTAGAAATAGAGTTTCAACAAAAAACAAAAGAGCTGATCGACAGTCTGAAAAGCGTCTGTGCAAACTATGGTTTAGGCAACGATGGTAATGAATTCAAAATCATTACCCAGGTGTTTTTGTACAAATTCCTCAACGACAAATTTGCCTTTGAGGTTAAAAAAATCAACCAAAAACTCGCTGAGGCTGAGCACTGGGAAGATGAAGTCGCCAAGCTAAGTGACGATGCGTTTGATATGCTCAAGCTGCAACTGGGGCCAGACACTGCGCGTTTAAAAACCACGCACTTTATTAGCTATTTGTTTAACCAGCAAAACAAAGCTGACTTTGCAAAGCTGTTTGACGACACCCTGATGGATATCGCCATCACCAACAACGATATCTACGCCGTGGTAACCGATAGTGGCGAAAAAATTCGCCTGTTTGACCGCGTGAGTGAGTTTTTAACCGATGTTTCAAAACGCGATGCTTTTTGTCGCGCCATTATCAACAAGCTAGGTGAATTTAGTTTTGAACGCATTTTTACCCAAAAATTTGATTTCTACGCCACCATCTTTGAATACCTGATTAAAGACTACAACAGCAACAGTGGTGGCAAATATGCCGAGTATTACACCCCACATGCCGTAGCCAGAATCATGGCAGCAATTCTAGTGCCAGAAGCGCAACGCGGCCACATTAAAAACGCCAGCTGTTATGATCCAAGTGCGGGATCGGGTACGCTCTTGATGAATGTCGCGCACGCCATTGGTGAGAACCGTTGTAGCATCTACACCCAAGATATTTCACAAAAATCATCCAACCTGTTGCGGTTAAATTTAATCCTCAACAATTTGGTGCACTCTATCCCAAACGTGATTCAGGGTAATACCGTCTTGCACCCGGCCCACAAAGAAAAAGACCAACTGCGGAAGTTTGACTTTATTGTTTCTAACCCACCTTTCAAAATGGACTTTAGCGACTTTAGAGACCAACTGGACAGCAAAGAAAACAAAGAGCGTTTTTTTGCAGGCATCCCCAATGTGCCAAAACAAGCCACCGACAAAATGGCGATTTACCAATTGTTTTTGCAACACATCATTTACTCTCTCAAAGCCACAGGCAAAGCAGCAGTGGTCGTGCCTACAGGCTTTATCACCGCACAATCGGGCATCGATAAAGCCATACGCCAAAAACTGGTCGATGAAAAAATGCTCGCAGGCGTGGTTTCCATGCCCAGCAACATATTTGCTACCACAGGCACCAATGTCTCTATTTTATTTATCGACGCCACCAATAAAGCTGATGTGGTGCTGATTGATGCCTCTAACCTTGGCGAAAAAATAAAAGATGGCAAAAACCAAAAAACCGTGCTCAAAGAGGAAGAAGAACAACGCATTATTGACGTGTTCAACGGAAAGCAGCAGGAAGAATATTTTTCGGTCGTGGTCAGTTACCGCGACATCGCCGCCAAAAATTACTCGCTGAGTGCCGGGCAGTATTTCGATGTCAAAATTGAGTATGTCGATATCACGCCGGAACAGTTTGCCGAGAAAATGCAGGCATTTACCGACAATTTGGAAAGTTTTTTTGGTCAGTCGCGGGAATTAGAAGCGGAGATTAAGAAGCAGTTGGCGGGTTTGCGTTATGAATAAAATGATGCGACCGATTCCCAGCAAGGTTGGAGATGAAGTGAATGAAATCGTATAAATCCAAGCCTTTAGGGGAATTAGCTGATGATATTACCGTTGGATTTGTTGGAACTATGGCCAGTGAGTACGTTTCCAATGGGATACCTTTTCTACGATCGTTAAATATTAAGCCCTATAGGTTTGAATCAACGGACCTTAAATATATAACAAGAGATTTCCATGAGAAGATTATAAAATCTGCCTTGAAGCCTGGGGACGTAGCTGTAGTAAGAACAGGCAAACCTGGTGCATCTTGTGTTATCCCAGATTCTCTTATTGAGGCAAACTGTTCAGATTTAGTAGTGATAAGGTGCGGTGAAAATCTAGATCCTCACTTCGTTTCTTATTATATAAACTCAGTAACTCATTCCCATGTAAAAAGCCAGCTTGTTGGCGCTATTCAAAAGCATTTCAACATTGGGTCTGCTAAAGAATTGGCATTCCCGAATTTAACCAAGAAAAGACAGTCTGAGATTTCATCAGTATTGAAAATACTTGATGCAAAAATCGAACTCAACAACTGCATCAACGCCGAGCTAGAAGCAATGGCAAAAACCTTGTACGACTATTGGTTTGTGCAGTTTGATTTCCCCGATGCCAACGGCAAACCCTACAAAACCTCTGGCGGAAAAATGGTTTATAACCCAACGCTTAAACGTGAGATTCCTGAGGGTTGGTCATCCAAAAGACTGGATGATGTAATTTCTAGAAGCGGAACTGGCTTGAACCCACGTGACAACTTTACGCTTGGTGATGGCGATAATTATTACATCACCATCAAAGACATTGAACAAGGCAGGATCGTTTTTTCAGAGAAGTCTGACCGAATTAATGATGAAGCAATGAACATCATCAACAAACGCTCTGACTTGAAAGCGGGAGATGTACTATTCACCAGTATCGAACCCGTTGGTGTTACGTATTTATTGCATGAAACACCAACTAATTGGAATATTAATGAATCAGTCTTTACTATTCGTGCAAATAAAGCCATAACTACTCCAGAGTTCTTATTCAAATTGTTATCTAGCGAACATCTCAAAGTCTTCTGTAAAAACTCATCTACTGGCAGTATTCATAAGGGGATACGTCATACAGTTCTTAAATCGTTTCCATTTGCGTATGCTGGCCTTGAGCTAATTAAGCAATTTACAAAAATCACTCAGCCAATTCTGCAAAAGCAAGAACTGGTTAATAAAGAGAATCAACAGCTAATACAACTTAGAGATTGGCTTCTGCCAATGCTTATGAACGGCCAAGTCACTATTAAAGGTTAGTAAAAATGGCACTTTATCAAATTTCTGATAACACCCTTATCGGGTTGCAACCAACATCATTTCAAGAGGAAAAACTTTGGGAGCGACGTGATCTCCAAAAGTTGATTAAAAATAATATTGACGTGATTGCTGGCGATGTCATGGTGATTGCTGAGGAGTTTGGTCAATGGGAAGGAAGTGGAAGGCGTATTGACCTATTAGCAGTAGATAAATTAGCAAACTTAGTTGTAATTGAATTAAAACGTACAGACGATGGTGGCCATATGGAATTACAAGCGCTCCGTTATGCTGCTATGGTTTCCAATATGACATGGGATCAACTTAGGTTCATCTATAGTAAATATCTTCAAGATAATCAACTTGAATATGATGCTGAATCCAAGTTATGCGATTTTTTTGGTTGGGATGAGCCAAGAGAAGAAGAGTTTGCGCAAGATGTTCGAATAATTTTGGCATCAGCCAACTTCTCAAAAGAGATAACAACTTCTGTTTTATGGTTAAACGATAAAGATTTAGACATTACTTGTATGAGGCTATCGTTACATAAACTTAATGAGCAACTCATTCTAAGCTCTGAACAAATCATTCCATTACCTGAAGCAGAAGCTTATCAAATTGAAGTTAAGCAAAAGAAACATGAAGAGAGAATTTCCAAAATATCTGGAAAAGATCGATCTTTATTCAGCATCAGTTATTCCGGAGATGTTTTTGAAAGTGGCTTTAAAAAATCTGATATTTCTTTCTATACGATTAAATTGCTTGAGAAATATGGATTAATTGATCATGAAGTATTTAATTTGCTGCGCAATGATCTTTCATCAAGCTTTAGACTATTGAAATTATCTGAAGAAATAACGGAAAAAGAAAAGAGATATACGAAGTACCGCTGGTCTCGTGAGCCTGAGTTTCACTTTGAAGGAAAAGGTTATTACATCGCTAGGAATTGGGGTATAGGGAACATACAGCCATTTATTGAAAAAATGCAAAATAGGTTTGAAGGATTGAAATATACTTGTTTATCAGAATAGTTTGATCCATAAAAACGCTAGAAACAACCTTACCGATACAATACAAATATAGATTTAAATTAATTGGCGCCGATATTTAATGTATTAACGACTTTTCTAACTCTTCAGTTAGTCTGATAGTTTGATGCTGTTCAGCTGTAATCTCCAACTGCGTATTCTTATCCACCAACCCTATTTCCGCAGGCTTTCCAGTTTCAGTATCTATCAATAAAACATTGGGTCCTTCTTCAGCGTAGTATTTGTTGCCCCACTGCATAATGGTCAATAACACCGGCCTGAAATCTAGCCCTTTTTGGGTAATGACATATTCGTATCTTGGCGGTTTTTCACAATACATATTTCTTTCGAGCAAGCCTGATTCGACCAGCGCATTTAGACGTTTGGTGAGTGTGCTTGTGGCAATGCCCAAACTGGTTTGAAAGTCATCAAACTTGGTGACGCCCAACATGGCTTCGCGCAGAATTAATATGTTCCACCACTCCCCCACATGTTCGAGGCTTCTGGCAATTGGGCATGGCATATCGCCCAGGCTTTTGTTTTTCATCGGTGATCCGTGTATGTGAGTACAGTTACTTTTATATTGAAAGTTACTGTACTATAGTGACTTCAGTTACGAAAGTGACAGTATAAATAGTTACGCTTGAGGAAGATATGGAAAGAATTGTCATTACCGGTATGGGCATGGTTTCACCTTTGGGTTGTGGTGTCGAGCTTGTCTGGCAGCGCTTGCTGGCCGGGCAATCCGGTATCAAAAAACTGCCGGCAAATATTGCTGATTACCTGAATACCAAAATCGCGGGCATTGTGCCGGATAAGGCTGAAGATGCCGCTGGCGGCTTTGATGCCGAGGGTGTGATTGCGGCCAAGGAAATCAAAAAGATGGATAGGTTTATCCAGTTTGCCTTGGTGGCAGCGGAAGAAGCGATCAAGCAGGCGAAGTGGTTTCCCAGTAGTGAACGTGCCAAGGCTAGGACGGCAACGGTGATTGCTTCTGGTATTGGTGGCTTTCCGGCCATTACCAATGCGGTGCGCACCACGGATAACAAAGGCGTTTCACGGCTATCGCCTTTTACCGTACCTTCATTTTTGGTGAATCTGGCTGCAGGACATATTTCTATTCGCTATGGTTTTAAAGGTCCATTGGGTGCACCGGTGACGGCTTGTGCTGCTGGTGTGCAGGCGATTGGCGATGCGGCGCGCATGATACGCGCGAATGAGGCGGATATCGCCATTTGTGGCGGCGCTGAAGCTTGCGTGGATTTGGTGAGTTTGGGTGGTTTTGCGGCGGCCAAAGCACTTTCGGCTGGGTTTAATGAGCACCCGGAACAAGCCTCACGCCCATTTGATAGTCAACGTGATGGCTTTGTGATGGGCGAAGGCGCGGGNNGTCGGTTATGGCACCTCTGCCGATGCTTACCATATCACCGCCGGGCCAGAAGATGGTGATGGCGCCAAACGTGCGATGGAAGCGGCGATTGCGATGGCCGACATTTCGCCTGCGGATATACAACACCTGAATGCACATGCGACTTCTACACCAGTGGGTGATGCCTGCGAAATTGCGGCGATTAAATCGGTGTTTGGTGCTGACAACTCGGTGGCGATTGCGTCGACTAAATCGTCTACGGGGCATTTGCTAGGTGCAGCCGGTGGCATTGAAGCGATTTTTACCGCATTGGCCGTCAGGGACCAGATTTCGCCATTCACCTTAAATCTGACAGACACGGATGCACAGGCCGAAGGGCTCAACTTTGTAAAAAACAGGCCTCAAAAACTGCCAATTGATTATGCGATTAGTAATGGCTTTGGCTTTGGCGGCGTCAATGCCAGCGTGATTATCAAACACTTTAGCTAGATGCCATCGCCGCTGAAATCACGAGGCAATGACACGCTGCTTAAGGCGGCTTTTAATTCCGCAGCGTCAATTTGCCTGACCAGGCGCTGAATCTCGACGCCGTCTTGCATGAAGATTAATGTGGGCCATAGTTTCACGTGGAACGACCGACCCAGCCTGCGGCCTTTGCCGTCTTCAATTTTAAGATGGCGAATAGTTGGGAATTGGGCTATTTCAGCGGTGATGGTGGTTTGTGCTGCCTGGCAATAACCGCACCAGCTGGCGCCAAACTCGAGCATCGTAGCGCCTTTAAGGCTATTCACCTCGTCACGTGAAGGTTCTGTGGGAGTCAGTTTTTCCATCTTGACCGCTATCGTACTGCAATCTGTGCCGCCTGGCGCTTAAATTCCGCTTAAACTCAGAGTAAAGCAGAAACACGCATCGCTTCCATCGCCCAGACAAGTGTGATAGTTTCCCCTGCAAATAGCACTCTCACAAAGGCATGCATGAATACCTCCAGTTTTCTCGTCCAGGCAGCGATCTATCTGTCTGCCGCCATTATTTTAGTGCCCGTATTCAAGCGGCTAGGCTTGGGCTCGGTGCTAGGGTATTTGATTGCGGGCATTCTGATTGGGCCTTATGCCTTAAAACTGATTGCGGACCCCGAACATGTGCTGCACTTTGCCGAGTTTGGCGTGGTGCTGATGTTGTTCCTGATTGGCCTGGAGCTGGAATCGCAAAAAGTATGGGAGTTACGCAAGCTGCTATTTGGGCTGGGAGGCTTGCAAGTCACACTCACCATAGGCCTAGTCACCGTCATTGCACATAGCCTGCATTTTAGCTGGCCTGAAGCTCTGATTATCGGCATGGGTGTCGCCATGTCATCCACCGCCATTGGGCTGACCGCGCTGATTGAGAAAAAACAATTGCACACGGCTGGCGGCCAGGCTGCGTTTGCCACCTTGCTGTTTCAGGATTTATCGGTGATTCCGCTGTTTATGCTGCTGGCGTTTATTGCGCCCAACCATACGGGCTCCAGCGTTGACCTGTTGGCTGTGGCTAAGGCGGTTGCCGTGATCGTCGCCATTGTTCTGGCCAGCCGGACGGTGTTGCGCCCTATCATGCGCGTGATCGCGCAAACTGGTGTGCGCGAGATTTTTGTCGCTTTTTCATTATTGCTGGTGATTGGTATCTCGCTCGCCATGGAGTCGGTAGGCTTGTCGATGGCGTTGGGCACCTTTCTGGCCGGTGTGTTATTGGCCGATTCAGAATACCGCTATGAGCTGAGGCTGGATATTGAGCCGGTAAAAGGCTTGCTGCTCGGCCTGTTTTTTATTGCCGTGGGCATGACCGTCGATTTAGCGCTGGTTACCAACCAGCCATTGCTGATTTTTGGCGGCGCCTTACTGATTGTACTCACCAAACTATTGGTGCTGGTGGGCCTGGGCTGGCTGTTTAAATACCCACTGCGTGACAAGTTGTTGTTCGGCGCATCATTGTCGCAAATCGGCGAGTTCGCATTTGTGATTTTTGGCCTGGCGCTCGCGCAAGACTCTATTTCACGCGACACATACAACATCCTCAATGCCATGGTCGCCGTCTCCATGCTAACCACGCCGATACTGCTGTTGCTGTATGACGCGTTTGTAGGCCTGCAATGCAGTGAACGCCCCAAAGACTCCATCCCCGAAAATAACGCCGTCATCATTGCCGGTTTTGGCCGCTTTGGGCAAATCGTCGGCCGCGTACTCATGGCCAAAGGCATCACCCCTACCCTGATTGATAACGACCCTAACCAGGTTGATTTAACGCGGCAATTTGGCTGGCGTTGTTATTACGGCGATGCCTCCAGACTGGACTTGCTGGAAGAGGCAGGCATTGCCGAGGCAAAATTACTGGTGATTGCGGTTAATGACTCCCATGCGGCGTTAGAGATGGCGAGGCTGGTTAAAGAGCGCTGGCCGCAGGTAACGATTGTGGCCAGGGCCAGAAGCAGAACGGACGCGTTTGATTTACGTGAGCTGGATTTACATCCGATTCGGGAAACGTTTTACTCTTCGTTAGAAGCGGCTAAACAATCGCTGGTCGCTATTGGTGAAACCGCCAGTGCAGCGGCCAAAATCATCAAGCAATTTGAAAAACACGACCAGGAACAACTGGAAGCCACACTTAAAATCAGGCATGACAGAAAAGCCTTATCCAGCGTCATGGAACAGGGTCGCCAGGATCTGAAAACCTTGCTGGAAATGGAAAGCACCAGTGCCGAAAAAAATGAGGCGCAGGCAGCGCCTTGATTCAGCGTACGTTCTGTAGCAAGCTACATTCAGAAAATAACTCGGCCACCCACTCAATAAACGCCCTCACCTTGGAGGAAAGGTGCCGGTTTTGTGGGTACAGCGCATTGATAGGCAAGCTGCCAGCTGGGTAATCCTTCAATACCTTTTCTAACTTACCGTCACTTAAATAGCCTTGCACCATAAANNTTATTAATGGCCAGTTTGCGTATGGTAGGGATTTCTTGCTCTACGCCATTTTGCTGAAGGATGAAGTTGCGCACTTTGCCGGTTTTGGATGAAAAGAAGTGCACAGCCTGGTGACGTTGCAGGTCGTCCGGGGTTTGTGGTGTGCCGTAGGTTTTTAAATACTCTGGCGAGGCTACCAGCAAAAACTGCATGGTGCCAACACGGCGGGCGACCAAGCTGGAATCGAGCAGATTGCCGATGCGGATCACACAATCAACGCCCTCTTCCAGCAAATCAATCGGCCTGTCATCACAGCCGATCTCCAGTTGTATTTCCGGGTAACGTTTAAAAAAATCCGGCAGCGACGGAATAATCACTAACCTCCCCAACGGGGTAGGAACATCTACCCGTAACCGCCCTTTGGCACTGACCGTGGCCTGGTTAAGAGAGGCTTCGGTTTCTTCGAGCTCGTTTAATAGCCGAATCGCCCTTTCGTAATAGGCGGCGCCATCGGTGGTGACGCTGATACGCCGGGTAGTGCGGTGCAGCAGTTTGACGCGCAGGCGTTTCTCCAGCGCCAGCACCTGCGCCGAGACCGTGGTCTTGGGCAGATTAAGCGACAGCGCAGCTTTAGTGAAGCTCTCGAGTTCTACCACTCGCGTGAACGCCAGCATGGTGTCAAAGCGGTCCATACACTTCCTTGTTGATCTTGATTGTCCAATAAATTAGCACAGTGATTGCATATTTAGCTTATTTATCTGTGATTTTTATTTATTTATAGTGGTCACCAGATTTAAACAACTTCATTACTTTTTATTTAGGAGATTTTTATGAGCAAGAAACTTGAAGGTAAAGTGGCCGTGGTCACTGGTGCATCCAAAGGCATAGGCGCTGAAATTGCCAAACGTTTTGCACGGGATGGCGCGGCAGTGGTCGTTAATTATTTATCCAGCAAAGCAGGTGCAGATAAAGTAGTGGCCGAGATTACCCAGGCCGGTGGCAAGGCGGTTGCCGTGGGTGGCAGTGTGAGCGAGGCGGCCGAGGCGCAAGCCATTATTGAAGCAGCCATCAGCAACTTTGGCAAACTGGATATTTTGGTCAACAACTCCGGTATCTACGAATTTGCCACCATTGAAGAAATTACTCCTGAACATTTCCACAAACAGTTCAACATCAACGTGCTGGGCTTGTTGCTCACGACGCAAGCCGCGGTCAAATACTTGCCTGAGGGCGGCAGCATTATCAACATCGGCTCAGTGGTCAGCCGCTTAACGCCTCCAGGTGCTGCTGTATACACCGCCACCAAAGGCGCAGTGGATGCGATTACTGGCTCATTATCTAAAGAACTGGGCCCACGCAAAATTCGCGTCAATGCCTTGAACCCGGGCCTGGTAGCAACAGAAGGCACACAAACCGCTGGTGTGATTGGCTCAGAGATGGAGAGCGGCTATGTAGCACAAACACCACTGGGGCGCACTGGCCAGCCGAATGATATTGCATCAGTGGCAGCCTTTTTAGCCTCTGAAGATTCCTACTGGCTGACTGGCGAGCAACTGTTGGTAGGCGGTGGCTTGCGTTAATTTTAGAGAGTAAATAAATGATCAACTTATATACATGGGCAACGCCGAATGGTCGAAAAATCTCCATCCTGCTGGAGGAGTTAGGACTCGACTATGCGGTGAGCCCGGTTGATCTGGGCAAGCTGGAGCAGTTTTCTGCCCATTTCAGCGCGATTTCGCCCAACAACAAGATTCCGGCCATTATCGATACTGAACCAGATCGCGACCCGGTCGTGATTTTTGAGAGCGGCGCTATTCTGACTTACCTGGCGGAGAAAAGCGGCCAGTTTCTGGCACCTCATGGACAAGCACGCTATAGCGCTATGGAATGGTTGCACTGGCAAACCAGTGCGCTGGGGCCAATGTTAGGACAGCTTGGTTTTTTCGCAGTGAGAAGCCAAGAGAAATCACCATTAGCCATTGCGCGATTTACCGAAGAAGTGGAGAGATTGCTCACCGTGATGGAAAAGCAGTTAACAAGCAATGCTTATCTGGCAGGTGAAGAGTATTCAATCGCTGACATTGCCTGCTACCCTTGGGTGCAAGCGGCTACGGTCTATTTCAAAGAAGCTTTAAATGGCTCGTTTGACACTAAACCAGCGTTGCAACGCTGGTTAAAAACGGTGGGCGAACGCCCTGCGGTTAAGCGAGGCATGGCGGTGCCAACACTTTAAGCCATGTGGACAACAACTTTTGAATACTCGGCCAGTGCAACACCAATTACTTTGCAGGTGTTTGGCAAAGGCGATGCTAAACGCAAACAACCCGTCCTGATTTATTTTCATGGCGGGTTGTTTAACTGCGGCAGTATTGAAACCGCTTATGACATCGCCCACGCGCTCTCTGAGCACATGGTGGTGGTGTGTGTCGCCTATCCTTTGGCGCCGGCCATGCAGTTTCCTGACACGATAGAAGTCGCCTACGCAGCGCTGGCGTGGGTCAGTGCGCACGCGAAAACAATAGGCGCGGACACCAAAAGGATCTTTGTTGCCGGGGAGCAAGCGGGGGGCAATCTGGCCGCAGTCGTCGCCATGCTGTTTCGTGACCGCGGATTAACTTGCCGTAATCAATGCAGCCTGCAGGGACAAATATTGATCAACCCCATGCTGGATGCACTGCAAACGTCAAAATCACTGGCAGCTGTGGCAGATAGCCCGTGTCGCCGGGCGTGGGCGGATTATACGCAGGTGGCCAGCAATGCCTTGCATCCGTATGTGTCGCCGGTCAATTCCTGTCGACTGGCCGGACTGGTACCCGCCATGATCATCAACAGTGACACCAACCCGCTCAGGGATGAAGCCGAAGCCTATGCCACAAAACTGGTGCTCGCTGGCGTGCCAGTGCAAGTACAAAGACTGGAAGATAATGCTTTGAACTTAAGTAACAGCCAGCATCCTGCTTTTCACACACTCTGCCAGTTAATCAGGCAGTTTATCGGGCCCACCGCATAAATTGCCTGCTGGCTCAGTGATAATTCATCCTGTCGAGCGCCAGGGCCGGCTATTTATCTGTCGTAGATGCAACAGAAAGTGCTAGCAAGGCCGCCTAGCGCACGAATAGGCTGCTCCCCACCCCAAGGTATGTCCTGGGAAGTATTTTGAGCGCAGGCGCGCCGATAGTGATATCAGCCAATCATCCGGCAACGCTAAAAATCAAACGAATGGCAGAATAATAAAAAAGCGCCCTCAGGCGCTTTTTTAATTCAGATGAAAACGAATTTCCTTAGACATCCAGTGAGCTAACGCTAAGCGCATTGCTTTCGATAAACGCACGACGTGGTTCCACATTGTCGCCCATCAGTGTCGTGAAGATTTCATCGGCACCGATAGCATCTTCAATTTGCACTTTGAGCAGGCGGCGTACGGTTGGGTCCATGGTGGTTTCCCACAATTGTTCCGGGTTCATCTCGCCCAAGCCTTTATAACGCTGAATATTCAGGTTATGTTTGGCTTCGCCCAGCAACCAGTCCAGCGCTTGTTTGAAAGTACTGACTTTTTGCTCTTTCTCACCACGCTTGATCAATGCGCCCTCGCCTAACAGGTTGTTGACCATGTTTGAGGTACGGTTGATCTGGCGGAAATCGCCACTATTCAGGAACTCGGCATCGATCACGCAGCTTTGCAGGTTACCGTGCACGTATTTGTTTACTTCCAGGCGATAAGCGCTGGTTTCAGTATCTTGCGCCACAATGACTTCCGAGCCGACGGCACCCAGGATAGGACGCAATTTTTCAGCTGCAGTATTGGCCGCAGATTCCGTACTCAAATCCAGGTCACCTAAATCCTGAATCGCGCGCAACACGCTTTCATCGTAAAGGTTGGCGATACGGCGGATCACCGCTTCTGTCAGCACCATTTGTTTGGCGATACTGGTCAGGGCGTCATCTTTCAGAATGTCGCCACCGTCTTTTGTCACCAGCACGGCATCACGCAGGGCTGAGTTAAGCAGGTATTCATCCAGCTCGTGCTCATCTTTGAGGTAACGCTCGTCACGGCCTTGTTTGACTTTGTATAACGGTGGTTGCGCAATGTAGATATGGCCGTTTTCAACCAGCTCAGGCATTTGACGATAGAAGAAAGTCAGCAACAAGGTACGAATGTGCGCACCATCCACGTCCGCATCGGTCATGATGATGATGCGGTGATAGCGCAATTTTTCCAGGTTGAAGTCATCTTTACCGATGCCCGTACCCATGGCAGTAATCAGCGTGGCGATTTCCTGTGAGCCCAGCAGTTTGTCAAAACGCGCTTTTTCTACGTTTAAGATCTTACCTTTGAGCGGCAGAATCGCCTGGAATTTACGGTCACGACCTTGTTTGGCTGAACCACCTGCAGAGTCACCCTCGACCAGGTAGAGTTCGCTCAAGGCTGGATTTTTTTCCTGGCAATCAGCCAGCTTGCCTGGCAAGCCCATAGTATCCATCACACCTTTACGGCGGGTGATTTCACGCGCCTTACGCGCCGCTTCGCGCGCACGCGCTGCTTCTACAATCTTACCGCAAACAATTTTGGCATCGACCGGGTTTTCTTCCAGGAACTCTGCCAGTTTGGCTGCCACAATCTCGGAGACCACTGGCTGCACTTCGCTGGACACCAGTTTGTCTTTGGTTTGTGATGAGAATTTAGGATCTGGCACTTTGACTGACAGCACGCAGGTAATCCCTTCGCGCATATCGTCACCGGTGGTTTCGACTTTGGCTTTTTTAGCGAATTCGTTTTGTTCGATATATTGATTCAGCGTGCGCGTCATCGCGGTACGCAAACCGGTCAAATGGGTACCGCCATCGCGTTGCGGAATGTTGTTAGTAAAACACTGTACAGTTTCAGAGTAGCTATCGTTCCATTGCATCGCTACTTCAACCGTCATATTGTCTTTTTCGCTGATGGCATAAAACACTTTTGGGTGCAGCACCGTTTTAGTACGGTTCATGTACTCCACAAAGCCTTTGATACCGCCGCTAAAAGCGAAGTTTTCAGATTTGCCTGTGCGTTGGTCGATCAACTCGATCTTCACGCCATTGTTCAGGAAAGACAGTTCACGGATACGCTTGGCCAGAATTTCAAAGTGATATTCAACCAGGGTAAATGTTTCAACCGATGCCAGAAAATGGACTTCTGTGCCCTTTTTTTCAGTTGTGCCAGTGATGGCTAATGGCGCTTGTGCCACACCACGATGAAACTCCATCTGATGCACTTGGCCCTTGCGGTAAATTTTCAGTCTCAGCCAGTCAGACAAGGCGTTCACCACAGACACACCCACACCGTGCAAACCACCAGACACTTTGTAAGAGTTCTGGTCAAACTTGCCGCCCGCATGCAACTCTGTCATCACAATTTCAGCGGCCGAGCGTTTGGGTTCGTGTTTGTCGTCGTCTTTAATATCGGTTGGAATACCACGGCCGTTATCAGAAATACTGATGGAATTATCCGGATGGATAATCACTTTAATATCGTCACAGTGGCCTGCCAGTGCTTCGTCAATCGCATTATCGAGCACTTCGAATACCATATGGTGCAAACCGGAACCATCTGACGTGTCACCAATGTACATGCCTGGACGTTTACGTACAGCGTCCAAACCTTCCAAAATCTTGATACTGTCTGAGTTATATTCTTGTGGCTGTGCCATAACAAAAGTTTCTTTAATTGAGATTTAAAAGTCACTGCAGCGTGTTTCACGTGAAACACGGGTGCAGGCATTATATGCGCATTGGCATCACAACGTATTTATAGTTGCTATCGCTGGCAGCGGTGATCAGGCAACTGCTATTGGCGTCGGCAAAAGCAAACTCAATTTGCTCATCACTCAGGTTATTCAGCACATCAATCAGATAAGTGACATTAAAGCCAATATCCAGCGCTACCTGGCTGTAATCAATTTCCAGTTCTTCTTCCGCTTCTTCTTGCTCGGTGTTGGTGCTAATCAGCTTGAGCAAGCCTTGCGTGATGACCATGCGAATACTGCGGTATTTTTCGTTAGACAAAATCGAAGCACGTTGCAAAGCACTCAAAATCGCTACGCGGTTCACCATAAAGGTATTTTGATGGCCGGTTGGAATCACGCGGTTGTAATCGGGGAACTTGCCGTCGATCACTTTGCTGATCAGTTGAATATCACCAAACTCAAAACTAACCTGGCCATTGAGTAAATCAATGACGACTGGTGCTTCAGATTGTTCATCCAGTAACTTGGTCAGCTCCAGCACGGTTTTACGCGGCAAGATGACTTCCGTTTTTTCAAAACTTTGATCCAGCGTGGTGTTGGTATAGCTCAAACGATGGCCATCAGTGCCCACAACATGCAACTGGTTACCATTCACTTCGAGCAACAAACCGTTCAGATAATAACGGATATCTTGCTGTGCCATAGCAAACTCAACCTGTTTCAACAGGCGCTTGAGCTCTGACTGCGCCAGGCTGAAACTAATGTTCTGGCCGCTGGCTTTACTCATCAAAGGATAATCAGCCGCTGGCAAGGTTTGCAAGTTAAAACGGCTCTTGCCTGCCTTGAGCGTAATGCGGTTGTCCTGGTTGTTCATTTCAATAGACGAGCTATCTGGCAATGAGCGACAAATATCCAGCAATTTTTTTGCAGAGATGGTGGTACTCAATTCACCTTCTACCCCGCCATTGACTCTCAGCGAAATCTGCATTTCCAGATCGGTGGCTGTCAGATGCATTTCTTGCTGCTTGATGTTCACCAGCAGATTAGAAAGGATAGGCAGTGTATGTCTGCGCTCTACGATGCCAGTGACACTATTGAGGGGTTTAAGCAGTACCTCACGGTTTATTTTGATTTGCATGGCCTGACCTGATTAATAACTTTATTTCAATATATAAAAGATAAGACTAATAGTAATGTACGACTTTTTTGTGGGTAACTCTAAAAATTAATTTAATTCAAAGACTTACAAACATTTTAGCTTGTGCATAAATTGCGTTTTAAACATGCATTATTTGTGGCTGATATTGTAAACTGATTTTATCCTGTCTATACGCAATATTTAAACACACGTCATTCTCAACTTATCCACAGCTTATCTTGTTAAAATTTTTTCTCTAATCACGAATGACTTGCGTCAGCAAACCAATATCGCGCGCTAACGTTTGGTCATTTAAGCGTAATTGTTCAATTTCTTCACAGGCATGCATCACGGTGGTGTGGTGACGTCCGCCAAAAGCTTCACCGATTTCCGGGAAACTGTGATTGGTCAGTTCACGTGCCAGTGACATCGCAACCTGGCGCGGTCTGGCGACATTACGTGAACGTTTTTTACTAAACATATCGCTGACTTTAATCTTATAGTAGTCAGCGACTGTTTTCTGGATGTTTTCAATGGTGATCTGGCGTCCACGTACGGCGATCAGGTCGCGTAAGGCATCTTTAGCCAGATGCACATCAATGGCATGGCCGGTGAAATTGGCCATGGCAATAATACGGTTTAGTGCGCCTTCAAGCTCACGCACGCTGGAGCGAATCTGCTTGGCCACGAAGAAAGCCACATCTTCATGCAGGTTGATTTTGAGGTTTTCAGCTTTTTTGCGCAAAATCGCGACGCGCATTTCCAGTTCTGGTGGTTCAACTGCTACAGTCAGGCCCCAGCTAAAACGCGTACGCAGGCGTTCATCCATGTCTACGATCTCTTTGGGATACGTATCGCAAGTGATGACGATTTGTTTTTTCTCTTCGATTAAGGAGTTAAAGGCGTAGAAAAACTCTTCTTGGGTGCGGGTTTTTTTAGCAAAGAACTGAATATCATCAATCAATAATAAATCGAGCGAGTGATATTGCTGCTTGAACTCGTCAAAGGCCTTGTTTTCGTAAGCTTTCACCACGTCAGACACATAACGCTCAGCGTGCAGGTAGCGTATATTGGCTTCTGGCTTGGCTTTTTTCAGCTCATTGCCAATCGCCTGCAACAAATGGGTTTTGCCCAAGCCCACGCCACCATAAATAAATAAGGGGTTATACGCCTGGCCAGGATTGCCTGCTACTTGAATGGCTGCAGCACGTGCTAACTGGTTGGCGCGACCGGTGACATAGTTATCAAACAGGAAGCTGTCATTGAGGCCACTGCTTTTCTCTGACTTGAGATGTTTGGCCGGGGCGCGGTTACTCACCGGTTTTTTATCAATGACTCTGGCTGTGTGTTGTTGTGCGGCTGCTGCAACCACCGCTTCTACTGGTGATTGCGCAGATGGCGCAGTTTTTATTGGCGCTGCGCTAGGTGCGGGCGCGGCCTGCTCAGACGTATCTACGATGAGTTCAACGACTGCGCTGGGGGATAATTCGGTCGCAATGGTGGCAATGCGGGTGAAAAATTTGCTTTTTACCCACTGCATGACAAATTTATTAGGCGCGACAATCTGCACCGCCTCGCCATTGACGCGTGCTTTCAGGGGTTTAATCCAGGTATTGTATTGTTGTGCCGAAAGTTCTTTTTCGAACTTGAGCAAACAATAGGCCCAAAAATTTTCCATTGCTCCAGTGCTTTTTAAAAGTGTCAGCAAAAAGCCAGCCTGTTTCCGTGTTTCAGGCGCTGTTTGCGTTTATTCGTTATAATTGCCGGGAAGAGTGGCAGAAGACGTGGTCTTGATGGTGATTGTCACCTTGACCTGTTGCAGACATTCTAAACGTTTTAACCTGAGTTATCCACAGCCACGACCTATAAAAAAATAAAAAAAATCATTGACATAAGGTCGCGATTTGCTGTTTAATTAAGGGTTTTTGAAATCGGCAAATATTCACTGTTAAATCAGCGTTGCCGGATTAGAGTTTAATTGCCAATTTGGCAGGAGTTTAATAATGAAACGTACCTATCAACCATCCAAAACCCGTCGTGCACGTACCCATGGCTTTCTGGTACGCATGAAAACCAAAGGTGGCCGTGCAGTGATTGCTGCTCGTCGCGCTAAAGGTCGTAAACGTCTGGGTCTGTAATCCCTGACGATGCATTGCTTGAAACTCAATGCATGACATTGTACAAGCTAAAAAAAACGGATGAATTTTCATCCGTTTTTAGTTTCAGGAAACGGTTTTATGGTGAGTGGCTGTTTGCCAACATCATGCCTAACCAGCAAGACCATCATCGCTACGGTTTGGTCGTGTCGAAAAAAGTCGCCAAACTGGCGGTTAAGCGTAACTATATGAAGCGTGTCTTGCGCGAGTTATTGCGCGCACAAACCTCTCCAGTAGCCAGTGGTTTTGATGTGGTGCTGCAAGTGCGCAAGGCTTTTCAACACGAAGATTTTCCGGCCATACAACGTGATTTGTCACAATTGCTGGCTAGACTGAAAAAAACTGCACCTGTTTCCTAATGACGCTGATGAAAACGATACTGATTACATTAGTAAAATGTTACCAGTGGGGGTTAAGCCCCTGGCTGGGGCGTCAGTGTCGTTTTCATCCAACCTGTTCACACTACGCCATTGAGGCGCTGCAACGCTATGGTGCCTGGCATGGTAGCCTGTTGGCCTTGCGCCGCATTGGTCGCTGTCATCCGTGGCATCCGGGTGGTGTGGATCCCCTTCCCTGACTTGTAAATACGAAACCTTATGGATACTCGCCGTTTAATTCTGTTCGTGATCTTTTCCTTCTCCATTATGTTGCTATGGGACGCCTGGCAGCAGCACGCACCTGCGCCAGTTGCACAGCAAGAGGCAGTGCAAACCTCGCCTGCTGACAAACCACAGGAAAATGGTTTTAAACTCAGCCAGGGTGCACGTATTGCTGTGAAAACAGACCGTTATGCGGCAGTGATTGATACAGTTGGTGGCGATTTGCGTCAGCTGTCCTTGCTGGAGCATAAGGCCGATGACAACTCCGGCCCTTATGAGCTTATGAGTGATGCCAGTGCAGATAAACTGTATGTGGCACAGACCGGTTTAAAAGGGGATGGCTTACCTACGCATTATGTAACGTTTACGGCCGCTGAGACTAATTACAGCCTGCAAGAAGGCCAGGACACATTGGAAGTGCGTTTAACTGCGCCAGAAACCAATGGTGTGGCTGTGGATAAGGTATATCGCTTTCACCGTGGTCAATACCTGATCGATGTACAGTATGAAATCAAAAACAACAGCGATAAAGCGATTTCGCCTTCTGTGTATTACCAGATTATTCATGATAACGAGTCTAACCAGGGCTCTAAAATGATGCCGACGTTCACTGGCGGCGCTTATTTTACTGAGGCAGACAAATACAACAAGGTCAAATTTGATGAAATGGCCAAGAAGGATGTGTCGATTAATGCCAAAGATGGCTGGGTAGGTCTAGTACAACATTATTTCGTCAGCGCCTGGGTGCCGCAATCCACGGCTGAGCGCAAGTTCTACACGACCAAGCTGAGTGAGCATGATTTCTCTATCGGTACTATTTTGCCTGTCGGTGAAATTGCAGCCGGTAGCAGTAAAACGGTAGATGCGAAACTGTTCAGTGGCCCACAAGCTCAGGATGACCTGGCAGCTGCTGCGCCTGGTCTGGAGTATGTGGTGGATTACGGTATTCTGACCGTGATTGCCAAACCTCTAATGTGGTTGTTGACCCATATTCACGAACTGGTGAAAAACTGGGGCATTGCCATCATTGTACTGACCATTCTGATCAAGGCCGCATTCTTTAAACTGTCTGCTTCTGGCTATCGCAATATGGCGCATTTACGTGAAATGGCGCCTAAGATGCAGTCTCTCAAAGACAAATTTGGTGATGACAAGCAAAAGTTGCAACAAGCCATGATGGAAATGTACCGTACCGAGAAAATCAACCCGATGGGTGGTTGCTTGCCTATTTTGGTACAGATTCCGGTATTCATTTCACTGTATTGGGTGTTGCTGGGTTCAGTTGAGTTGCGCCATGCGCCTTTCTTTGGCTGGATTCAGGACTTGTCAGCGACCGACCCCTACTTCGTATTGCCGGTGCTCATGGGCGCGACCATGATTATTCAAACCTTTTTGAATCCGCCACCAACGGATCCGATTCAAGCCAAGGTAATGAAAATCATGCCAGTCGCATTTAGTATTTTCTTCTTCTTCTTCCCAGCTGGCCTGGTGTTGTATTGGTTGGTGAACAATATTCTGTCTATCTGGCAGCAATGGGCGATTAACCGCATGATTCATGCGGAAGCTGTGGCAAAAAAAGGGCATGGCAAATAATCAGCTCGTCTTAAGCACTGACACCGTTGCCGCCATTGCAACGGCGCCTGGTGCAGGTGGTATTGGTGTGGTGCGGGTATCTGGGCCGTTGGCAGCAGATATCGCCACACAAATCCTCGGTCACTGCCCTGCCCCACGGCATGCGGCTTACCTGCCTTTCTTGCAAGCCGATGCTACGTTGATTGACCGTGGTATCGCCATTTACTTCCCTAATCCACACTCTTATACCGGTGAAGATGTGCTTGAGCTGCAAGCGCATGGCGGCACAGCGCTAATGCAAATATTGCTGGCACGCTGCATAGAATGCGGCGCCCGTCATGCACAAGCCGGTGAGTTTACCCAACGTGCCTATTTAAACGACAAGCTCGACCTCGCACAAGCAGAGGCTGTTGCTGACCTGATTAATGCGGCAACGGTAGAAGCTGCACGCAGTGCTGTACGCTCACTTTCGGGTGAGTTTTCGCAAACCATACAGACCTTGTTGCAACAACTGGTCGATTTACGCATGTATGTTGAAGCTTGCCTGGATTTCCCTGAAGAAGAGATTGATTTCATCACCCAGGGCCGCGTGTTGGAAAAGTTACAGGCGAACCAGGCGGCCTTGCAACATATCTTTCACCAAGCCAAGCAAGGCGTCTTGTTGCGCGAAGGCATCAATGTCGTACTCATTGGTCAGCCTAATGTAGGTAAGTCCAGTTTATTGAACGCGTTGTCTGGTGAAGAGGTGGCGATTGTGACGCCAATTGCCGGTACCACGCGCGATACCATTAAAAGTGTCATCCAGATTGAGGGTGTACCCTTACATGTGATTGATACTGCTGGCTTGCGTGAGACTGAAGATACGGTTGAACAAGTGGGTATTGCCCGCACCTGGAAGGCGATTGAAACCGCACATGTCGCTTTATTGTTGGTGGATAGCCAACATGGCATTGGCGATCAGGAAAAAGCTATTTTGCACAAATTGCCAGCAGAAGTGAAAAAAGTCTGGGTGCATAACAAGATAGATGTTTCACGTGAAACATCGCGCATTGAAAAGCGTGAAAATGAGCAGCACGTGTTTTTATCGGCCAAGACAGGTGATGGTATTGCCAGCCTGCAAAAAACGCTGCTAGAGATTGTGGGTTATCAGCCTGGTGGTGAAGGTGTGTTTATGGCCAGGGCGCGTCATTTGCAAGCACTTGCAGAAGTTGAGCAGCATTTAGACCTAGCAATGTTACAAATGCATGCGGCTGAATTGGTCGCAGAAGAGTTGCGTTGTGCACAAGAAGCGCTAGGGTCGATTACCGGTGAATTCACATCGGATGATTTGTTAGGTGAGATTTTTAGTCGATTTTGTATCGGCAAATAAAAACCCGCATTAGCGGGTTTTTTTTCGAGGGAATGGCGTATTGCGTTGATCAAACCGTTCATCAATACTACACACCCGTTTACAACCGGTGATCATGGCCCAGATCAGGTTGTCGTGATGAATAAAGCTTTCAAAAATCACGCCTAATACATGCACCACCACCACTGCCAGCCAAGTCCAGGTTGCATAGTGGTGCAGCACCTGCGCCATATCGTCATCAATAAAGCCCCAGCCGCTGTTATACACAATGCAACCAGAGCCTACGGCAACAATTCCTAAACCCAGCATGGCATAAATAGCAATTGAGCCAGTGGGGTTGTGGCCAATATAGTGTCTGGCAGTGCCTTTGAGTAGCTTAAACAGGTATTTCGCAGCCCAGACCGGATTTAATGGAAAGCTGTGAAAGTTGGCGTAACCTGTAGCAATCAGGCCCCAGATAATACGCGCAACGATTAATGTACCGGCGACATAGCCCGCGTAAGCATGGTGTAGCCGGTCCCACATGGAGGCGTGGGTATAAAAAGCATACCCGAACGCCGCCACTAGAGACCAGTGGAAGATCCTGATGAAAGGATCCCAGACATACCGTAGCATTTGAATTATTTGCTAGGTTTGGTTTCTGTTAACAGATAAGCAATAAAGTTGGCTTTTTCTGAAGGAGAGCAATCAGCACCCAGAATGTCGTTGCAGTGTTTGGTGAACTCTTCTTCTACTTTATCAAGGTCAGTAAAGCGTTTGGTGTTCACACGTGGTGCCAACGGTGGGATCTCTTTGTTGGTCACAATGTTTTTGCCGACGTTAGCTGGATTGTTGGTGTGGCATGATGCACATGCTGCTTCTTTACCGCTAGGGGTTTTGAATTTGCGGTTAAAGAAAATTTTACCGTCTGTAATAGAAGGTGCTTCGTACATTGAGTTGGCGGAGTGTGCGATGTTGGTGTACTTGTATACCAGTTTTTCGGCATTAGTCACATCAGCCATGGCGTGTACAGAAAACAAGACCCCGAATGTAGCAATAATTGTTTTGATTTTCATGGTAAGAGCTCCTTGGTTGTTTTGAAAAAATTCTATTCTTTTTATGTTAAGTAAATATGGCCTGCTTGTAATTGATTTGTATTAAACCGTAATAACTTTGTATTAAAGCATGGAACAAGTGTATCAAAGCAGCGAATTAAATGACCATTTGATTAGTTTACGCTAAAATCACAATTCTTTTTAAATCAAACAGTTCAAGATTATTTATGATGGACTTTCCTGATCGATTCGATGTCATTGTGGTGGGTGGCGGCCATGCCGGTACCGAGGCTGCGCTGGCGGCTGCCCGTATGGCGCAGAAAACGCTGTTGTTAAGCCATAACATTGAAACATTGGGACAAATGTCCTGTAACCCTTCTATTGGCGGCATCGGCAAGGGCCACCTGGTGAAAGAGGTAGATGCGCTTGGTGGTGCCATGGCAGCCGCGACGGATGAGGGTGGCATACAGTTTCGTATCTTGAACTCAAGCAAGGGTCCGGCGGTGCGTGCCACGCGCGCGCAGGCAGACCGTATACTTTATAAAGCAGCTATTCGGCACCGCCTGGAAAATCAGCCTAATTTATGGCTGTTCCAGCAGGCGGTCGATGACATTATTCTCGAGGGTGATCGGGCTGCAGGTGTTGTCACGCAAATTGGCCTGCGTTTTTACGCAAAGTCGGTTGTGTTGACGGCCGGTACGTTTTTGGGTGGTTTGGTGCATGTTGGCCTGCAAAATTACAGCGCCGGTCGCGCCGGAGATCCACCAGCCATCTCACTCGCCGCGCGTTTGCGTGAAATTGGCCTCCCGGCCGGTCGCCTGAAAACCGGTACCCCACCCCGTATTGATGGTCGCTCGATTGATTATAGTGTCATGACCGAGCAACCTGGTGATACGCCGGTGCCGGTGTTTTCTTTCCTGGGGAATGCCGCACAGCACCCGCAACAACTGCCTTGCTGGATTACGCACACCAACCAACAGACACATGACATTATCCGTAGTGGCTTGGACCGTTCTCCGATGTACACGGGGGTGATTGAGGGTGTGGGGCCACGCTATTGCCCTTCTGTGGAAGATAAAATTCATCGTTTTGCGGATAAGGAATCACATCAGGTTTTTCTGGAGCCTGAGGGGCTAACCACACACGAAATTTATCCAAACGGTATTTCTACCAGCTTGCCATTTGATATTCAGTTGGCACTGGTGCGATCTATTCGTGGTTTGGAAGGTGCGCATATATTGCGCCCCGGATACGCTATTGAATATGACTATTATGACCCGCGAGGCTTGAAGTCGACTCTTGAAACCAAAACTGTTCGCGGCCTGTTTTTCGCCGGTCAAATCAATGGCACGACTGGTTATGAGGAGGCAGCAGCCCAGGGTTTATTAGCGGGTGCAAATGCGGCGTTATTTTCACAAGACAAAGAGGGTTGGTGCCCTTCCCGTGAGCAAGCCTATTTAGGTGTGTTGGTGGATGACCTGATTACCACCGGTGTAAATGAGCCTTACCGTATGTTTACCAGTCGCGCTGAATACCGTTTGCAATTGCGAGAAGATAACGCAGATATGCGCTTGACAGAAAAAGGTCGCGAGCTCGGTTTGGTGGATGATGTGCGTTGGGAAGCATTCTGTAAGAAGCAGGAAGCGGTTACGCGTGAGCAAGCCAGATTGAAGCGTACATTTTTGCAGCCGGATAACGGTCAGCCTGCAGGCCAAAATAAAATTGTTTCACGTGAAACACAGGTAGCCGTTTTTGGTAAGCCTCTGGAGCATGAGTATTCATTGTTCGAATTATTGCGTCGTCCGGAAATTGCTTATCAATCGCTGTTGGATTTGGTGCCAGCACCAGAAGTACTGGCTGAAGATGTGTTGGAACAAGTTGAAATTGCTGCCAAATACCAAGGGTATATTGACAGGCAGAACGAAGAGATTGCCCGTCAGAAAAATAGCGAGAATATTAAACTGGGTGATGCTATCGATTACAATGACGTGCATGGCCTGAGTAATGAGGCGCGTCAAAAGTTGCTGGCGCAAAAGCCGGAAACGATTGGGCAGGCAGGTCGCATACAAGGTATTACGCCAGCGACCATCTCCTTGTTGCTGGTGTATCTGAAGCGTAAACATAAAAAACAAAGCCAGTCGGGCGATATTGCAGCAGCATGATAAGTGATTTGTTGCCGCAATTAGCCGCCGGGGTGGAGGCACTTGGTTTACAATCTGTAGTGACGGCGGAAAAGCAGGCGCAGTGTCTGGCTTATTTGGCTTTGCTGCAAAAATGGAACAAGGTATATAACCTGACAGCAGTGCGTGATCCGCAAGAAATGCTGGTTTTGCATTTGCTGGATAGTTTGAGTGTGCTGCCTTATATTCAGCCTGGAAATTTACTGGATGTGGGCAGTGGTGGTGGTTTGCCTGGTTTGGTGGTTGCGATCACGCGGCCAGATGTGCAGGTGACGACCATAGATACGGTGCAGAAAAAAGCGATCTTCATGCGCCAGGTCAAGGCTGAGTTGGGCTTATCGAATGCACAGGTGGTACATGGTCGGGTGGAGGTTTTTCAACCGCCCTCGCCTTTTACGCAGATTATCTCGCGTGCTTTTTCCGATATTGCTTTGTTTAAGCAGTTGACGACGCATT
This sequence comes from Methylophilus sp. UBA6697, assembly GCF_002454655.1. Taxonomy (NCBI): domain Bacteria; kingdom Pseudomonadati; phylum Pseudomonadota; class Betaproteobacteria; order Nitrosomonadales; family Methylophilaceae; genus Methylophilus; species Methylophilus sp. UBA6697. The sequence goes on along the minus strand of NZ_DKJH01000007.1, from coordinate 39,611 downwards.
TGATGGCGCCGCATGGCCGTTGGTTGGCGATGAAGGGGGTAGTGCCAACCGATGAAATGCAACAGGCTGCGGTGTTACCTAAAGAAGTCATTCGTTTGCAGGTGCCCAACCTGCAGGCAGAACGGCATTTAATTGTGTTTGAGAATACATAATGAAAATAATCGCAATCACCAACCAAAAGGGTGGTGTTGGTAAAACAACCACCTGCGTCAATCTTTCTGCGAGCTTGGCAGAGCATGGCAAAAAAGTATTGTTGGTTGATTTGGATCCACAAGGTAATGCTAGTACGGGGAGTGGTATTGACAAGACGCACTTGAAAGACAGTATTTACCAGGTGNNCCCTCTAACCGTGACCTGGCAGGGGCTGAAGTTGAATTGGTGAATGAGATGGCCCGCGAAACGCGTTTAAAAAATGCCATCCTTAAGTTGGGTGATGATGCCTACGATTATGTCCTGCTAGACTGCCCGCCTTCGCTGAACCTGGTGACTGTGAATGCCTTAACCGCTGCTCATTCGGTGATGATTCCCATGCAGTGTGAATACTATGCGCTTGAGGGTTTGTCAGACCTGGTCAATACCGTCAAGAAAGTGCGTGCTCACTTAAACCCTGTGCTTGAGATAGAGGGCTTGTTGCGCACCATGTTTGATAATCGCAATATGCTGGCACAGCAAGTGTCGGCGCAACTGGTCAGTCATTTCGGCAAAAAAGTGTACCAAACCATTGTGCCGAGAAATGTGCGGCTGGCCGAGGCGCCAAGTTATGGTATGCCGGTGTTGCTGTATGATCGCTCCTCCAAAGGGGCGCAAGCCTATCTGGAGTTGGCGCAGGAAATCATCCAAAAATAGTAGCAATAAAAATCACAATTTTTACAGACAGATTAAAGGAAGTAGCAGCATGGTAAAGCCCAAAGGACTTGGACGCGGACTCGACGCATTGTTATCAGGCGACACGGAAACGATTGCCCAGTCAGATACCTTGCGCACCCTGCCCGTTGGTCAGTTGCAACCGGGTAAATATCAGCCTCGCTCATACATGAATGAGGAGGCGCTGCAAACGCTGGCGGACTCGATCGCGGCACAAGGCATTATGCAGCCTATTCTGGTGCGTGAAATTGCAGCAGACAAGTTTGAGATTATTGCAGGTGAACGTCGTTGGCGCGCTTCGCAAAAAGCCGGCCTGACAGAAGTGCCGGTGTTAGTGCGTGAGATTGCTGACGAAGCTGCGCTGGCAATGGCGTTGATTGAAAACATCCAGCGTGAAGACCTGAATCCGTTGGAAGAAGCTATGGGTATCAAACGTTTGATTGATGAGTTTGATATGACGCATGAAAAAGCCGCTGCCGCCGTTGGCCGCTCACGTGTGGCGGTCTCTAATTTGTTGCGCCTGCTTACCTTGACGCCGATGGTGCAAGACATGCTGCTGGATAATCAAATCGATATGGGCCATGCCAGGGCGCTGGTTGGCAGTGAGCCGGCACAGCAAATCCTGCTGGCCAATAAAGTGGTACAGGATGGTTTGTCTGTGCGCGAAGTGGAGCGCCTGATTCAATCTGAGCCCGCCACAGGTAAAAAGGCCAAGCAAGCGGTGCATCCCGATGTCGCTTCCTTGCAAAATCAACTCAGCGAGCAATTGGGTGCCGAGGTTGCGATTAGCAGTAAAGCAAGCGGCGCTGGTGTATTAAAGCTGAGCTTTTCAAACCTCGATCAACTGGACGATTGGATAGCGAAACTGACCGATAATCGCCTGAAATCGTAAGTTAAATCGCACATAAGCCATCCGAAAGCAGATTTTTCCCAAACATTCAGACAGTTAAGTCCTGTTTGGTGCTTGACTTCGGCGAGTGAATAATTCAAAATCTCGCGTCTTTGTAGTATTTTGCCTTGAATTTTAGCGGTCTAACCCCATGAGTGGTCAACAAAACACTGCGGCTGGCATGTCGCTCTATAGCAATGTGCTGCGCTGGCAGCTCATGGCGACGGCGGCTGTCACGTTGATTGCCTATGCTGTGGGTGGTTTAACGGCTGCATTATCTGCATTAATGGGTGGTTTTTCTGTGGTCATCGGTGCATGGTTTGCAGCGAGAATTGCAGAAAAAGGTCGTTCAAAAACAGACCCCACGGCAGTGTTGCTAAATTTACTCAAGGCAGAAGCAGTAAAAATATTGATCATCGCGATTATCCTGTTTGTGGTTTTCAAGCTGTACCAGGCATTGGTGCCCTTTGCACTGATTGCTGGTTTGGCGGCCGCGGCGCTGTTTTCTGGCGCAGCACTGGCAAAATCACAAGTGGATGTGTAGACACGTTAATTTAAAAATAGTTTGAAGATATGACAACTGAACACGCACAAAACGTAGAACTCACCCCTTCTGAATATATCGCGCACCATTTGAGCTTTAATGCTCAGGGCGTTAACGGCAATACTGCCTCTGAAGGCTTCTGGGTGTTGCACTACGACACCTTGTTGACCTCTGTTGTTCTGGGTTTGCTGGTCATGGGTTTGATCTGGTGGGTGGCACGTGGTGCAACCGCTGGCGTGCCGAGCAAGCGTCAGGCCTTTGTTGAGTTGGTGTTTGGTTTTGTCGATGATCAAGTCAAAAACATTTTCCACGGCGACCGCCATTCATTTATTGCCCCAACAGCCCTGACCGTCTTTATCTGGGTGCTGGCAATGAACTCCATGGATTTCCTGCCGGTCGACTGGGTGGCTGGTATCGTGTCATTCTTCGGTGGCGAACACGCAAAATGGCGTATCGTCCCTACTTCCGATATCAATACTACCTTTGCTTTAGCATTGGCTGTCTGGTTCCTGATGATTTTCTTCTCCATCAAGGCTAAAGGCCTGGGTGGCTGGATCCACGAACTATTCTGTGCACCATTCGGCAGCAATCCGCTGGTATGGCCTGCCAACTTTCTGTTCAACCTGATTGAATACGTTTCAAAACCACTTTCTCACTCATTGCGTCTGTTCGGTAACATGTACGCCGGTGAAATCATCTTCTTGCTGTTGGGTATGTGGGCTGCCACAGGCCTGAGCGGAACCGTGTTTGGTGCCATTCTGGGAGCTGGCTGGTCTATCTTCCACATCCTGATTGTGGCATTGCAAGCGTTTATTTTCATGATGCTGACTGTGGTCTACCTGGCCATGGCGCATGAGTCACACTAGTTTTTAACTTTGTAGTTGTTTTTAATTCTTTATAAGAGAGGGTATTAAATGGAAGCATTAGCATTGATTCAAGCCTACACAGGCGTTGGTATCGGTTTGATCATTGGTTTGGGTGCCGCTGGCGCTTGTATCGGTATTGGTATCATGTGTGCAAGTTTCCTGGAAGGCGCTGCTCGCCAACCAGAAATGATCCCAGCCCTGCAAGGTAAAGTATTCCTGCTGTTGGGTCTGATCGACGCTTCTTTCATTATTGGTGTTGGTCTGGCAATGATGTTTGCATTTGCAAACCCATTGTTGAGCGTTGTTGCTAAGTAATTATTACTCGGTAAATACCGCCCGGTAGGGTTTAAGTGCTACTTAAACCTTTCAACCAATCAGTATGATGGATCCAAAATGAATATTAATTTCACACTCATCGCGCAAGCTATCGCATTTGCAGTGTTGATCTGGTTCACGGTGAAATTCGTTTGGCCGCCGCTGTTAACAGCGATCGAAGCGCGCCAAAAGGAGATCGCAGATGGTTTGGCTGCTGCCCAGGAAGGCAAAAGTGCCCTGGAAGTGGCTGCCAAAAAATCTGAAACCACACTGAACGAGGCCAAACAAAAGGCAACTGAGATCATTGGGCAAGCCGAAAAACGCGCCGCTCAAATCATTGATGAAGCCAAGGGTAATGCCAAAGCTGAAGGTGATCGCATTATTGCCGGTGCCAAAGCTGAAATCGATCAGGAAGTGAACCGTGCCAAAGAAGGTTTGCGCGCACAGGTTTCCACATTGGCCGTAGCCGGTGCTGAAAAAATCCTGCGTAAAGAGATTGACGCTAAAGCACACAGCGAAATGTTGGCTAAACTCGCTGCGGAACTTTAAGGTAAAAGGGATAAAACATGGCTGAACTCTCAACCATTGCAAGGCCTTATGCTGTCGCTGCCTACAAACTGGGCAAAGAAAAAAAAGCATTGGCAAAATGGTCTGAAATGTTGGCATTGGCCGCGGCAGTCGCAGCAAATGACCAAATGAAAACCCTGATTGATGACCCTAAACTGAATGCCGCTGATGTTGAAGCCGCATTTCTCAAGGTTTGTGGCGACAATCTTAACGAGCATGGTCAGAATTTGATCAAGACCTTGGTTGAATATGGCCGTTTATCCTTATTGCCTGCCATTGCTGAAGCTTTTGAGGCTTTGAAAGCGCAAGATGAAGGCACCTTGGACGCACAAATCATTGCCGCTGCCAAAATCACGGCAACGCAAACTAAAGATTTGGTAAAACGTCTGGAAGCCAAGTTCGGCAAGAAAATTGAAGCAAGCGTTTCCGTAGATCCGGAAATCATCGGCGGCATCAAAATTATTGTTGGCGACACCGTTATCGACGCGTCTGTCCAAGGTCAGTTACAAAATTTAGCCTATACGCTCACAGCATAAGGCATAGGAGAATTAAATGCAGTTATCTACATCAGAGATTAGCGAGCTCATTAAGAGCCGTTTGGAAAACTTCTCTACTTCTGCGGAAGCCCGTACTCAGGGTACCGTGATTTCCGTAACAGACGGCATTGTGCGTATCCATGGCCTGTCTAACGTGATGTCCGGCGAGATGATTGAGTTTCCAGGCAACACTTTCGGTTTGGCATTGAACCTGGAGCGTGACTCCGTAGGTGCCGTGGTATTGGGTGATTACGAGCACATTACAGAAGGCGATACCTGTAAATGTACCGGCCGTATTCTGGAAGTGCCAGTGGGTCCGGAACTGATTGGTCGCGTAGTGAACGCGCTGGGTCAGCCTATTGATGGCAAAGGTCCGGTTAACGCCAAACTGACTGACAAAATTGAAAAAATTGCGCCAGGCGTGATTGCACGTAAATCCGTGTCACAACCAGTGCAAACTGGTCTGAAGTCTATCGACTCCATGGTACCAGTTGGCCGTGGCCAACGTGAATTGATCATTGGTGACCGTCAGACTGGTAAAACAGCTGTTGCCGTTGATGCGATCATCAACCAAAAAGGTCAGAACATGACTTGTATCTACGTTGCGGTTGGCCAAAAGGCTTCAACCATTGCCAACGTGGTACGTAAACTGGAAGAGCACGGCGCGATGGCTTACACCATTATCGTTGCGGCTTCTGCTTCTGACTCTGCTGCCCTGCAATTCCTGGCACCTTATGCCGGTTGTACCATGGGTGAATACTTCCGTGACCGTGGCCAAGATGCATTGATCGTTTACGATGACTTGTCCAAACAAGCGGTTGCTTACCGTCAGATTTCCCTGTTGCTGCGCCGCCCACCAGGCCGCGAAGCTTACCCAGGTGACGTGTTCTACATCCACTCACGTTTGTTGGAGCGTGCTGCTCGTGTGAACGAAGAGTATGTTGAGAAATTCACCAACGGTGAAGTTAAAGGTAAAACAGGTTCATTGACTGCATTGCCAGTGATTGAAACTCAAGCCGGTGACGTGTCTGCATTCGTACCAACCAACGTGATTTCGATTACCGATGGTCAGATTTTCCTGGAAACTGACTTGTTTAACGCGGGTGTTCGTCCTGCGATCAACGCCGGTATTTCTGTGTCTCGCGTGGGTGGTGCTGCACAAACTAAAATCATCAAAAAACTGGGCGGTGGTGTACGTCTGGCTTTGGCGCAATATCGTGAACTGGCTGCGTTTGCGCAGTTTGCTTCTGATCTGGACGAAGCTACCCGTAAACAACTGGACCGCGGTCGTATGTTTACCGAGTTGATGAAACAGGCACAATACGCGCCATTGAACGTGGCAAACATGGGCGTAAGCTTGTTTGCAGCGAACAAAGGTTTCTTTGATGACGTGCCAACCAATAAGGTATTGGCATTTGAAAATGCATTGCATGGTTTCCTGAACTCCAAGTACAAGAACATCATTGATGCTATCGAGTCCAGCAAAGATCTGAGCGGTGATAACGAGAAAGCATTGGAAGCTGCGATTCAAGATTTCAAAGCAACCAACGCTTATTAATCTCTGACACTTCGACTTAGGAACCTAATATGGCAGGTAGTAAAGAGATTAGAACCAAGATCAAGAGTGTAGAAAATACACGCAAGATCACCAAGGCGATGGAGATGGTAGCTGCTTCTAAAATGCGTAAAGCGCAGGACAGAATGCGTGCTTCCCGCCCCTACGCGGATAAAATCCGTAACGTGGCGGCTCACCTCTCCTTTGCACAATCCGAGTATCGTCATCCGTTTTTGATTAAACGCGACGTGGTGAAAAATGTCGGCCTGATTGTGGTCAGTTCAGACAAAGGTCTATGCGGTGGTTTGAATACCAACGTATTGCGTTTGTCGCTGAGCCAGATGAAAGCCTGGGAAGCTGAAGGCAAAGGCATCAGCGTCAGTGCGATCGGTAACAAAGGCTACGGCTTTATGAACCGTATCGGCGCGCAGGTGAAATCCCATATCACCGGTTTGGGCGATACTCCGCATCTGGAAAAGCTGATCGGCACCATCAAGGTCATGCTGGATGCGTACATTGCCGGTGAAATTGATCAGCTTTACATCTGCTATACCAAATTCATCAACACCATGAAGCAAGAGCCGACCATGCAACAATTGTTGCCATTGACCGGTGAGCAACTGGGCAGCCCGAATGGCCATTGGGATTACATCTATGAGCCTGAAGCAAAACCAGTGGTAGATGAGTTGATGACGCGTTATATCGAATCACTGATTTACAACGCAGTGGCCGAAAACATGGCGTCCGAGCAATCTGCCCGTATGGTGGCGATGAAATCTGCTTCTGATAACGCGAAGAGCGTAATTGGTGAGCTGAAGTTGGTATACAACAAAGCCCGTCAGGCAGCGATTACCAAAGAGATTTCAGAAATCGTCGGCGGTGCGGCAGCAGTCTCCTCCTAAGGCGCGTGCGTTAAAAGCATCGTGAAAGAATTCAATTAGATCTGACTCATACAGTTAGGAAAAGAAAATGGCAAAGGCAAATCAAGCAGTAACAGGTAAAGTAGTGCAGTGTATTGGCGCTGTGGTTGACGTGGAGTTTCCACGCGATCAAATGCCTAAAGTATTCGATGCATTGATTATTGATGCAAAAGACAGCAATGCAGAAGCCGGTTTGACACTGGAAGTGCAACAGCAATTGGGCGACGGCGTGGTCCGTACCATTGCCATGGGCTCTTCTGACGGTTTGGCACGTGGTACCGCATTCAAAAACACGGGTGCAGCGATCTCTGTACCAGTGGGTGAAGGTACTTTGGGCCGTATCATGGACGTATTGGGTCGCCCAATCGATGAAGTGGGTCCAATCGACTCTACCGAGTTCCGTTCTATCCACCAGAAAGCCCCGGCTTTTGAAGAGCTGTCACCGTCTGTTGACCTGTTGGAAACAGGCATCAAGGTGATTGACCTGGTTTGCCCGTTTGCTAAAGGCGGTAAAGTGGGTCTGTTCGGCGGTGCGGGTGTAGGCAAGACCGTTAACATGCTGGAACTGATTAACAACATCGCTAAACAGCACTCCGGTTTGTCCGTATTTGCTGGTGTAGGTGAGCGTACCCGTGAAGGTAACGACTTCTACCACGAAATGGCAGATGCAGGCGTAATCAAGCTGGACAACATGAAAGAGTCCAAAGTAGCGATGGTGTTCGGTCAGATGAACGAGCCTCCAGGCAACCGTCTGCGCGTAGCGTTGTCTGGTTTGACCATGGCTGAAAAATTCCGTGACGAAGGCCGTGACGTGTTGTTCTTCGTGGACAACATCTACCGTTACACATTGGCCGGTACTGAAGTATCTGCGTTGCTGGGTCGTATGCCTTCAGCTGTAGGTTACCAACCTACCCTGGCTGACGAAATGGGCCGTCTGCAAGAGCGTATTACTTCTACTAAAGTGGGTTCTATTACTTCTATCCAAGCGGTTTACGTGCCTGCGGATGACTTGACTGACCCATCACCAGCAACGACTTTCCAACACTTGGACTCGACAGTTGTGTTGTCACGTGACATCGCTTCCCTGGGTATCTACCCAGCGGTTGATCCACTGGACTCTACTTCACGTCAGCTGGATCCACTGGTGGTTGGCGAAGAGCACTACTCAGTTGCGCGCTCTGTACAACAAACACTGCAACGCTACAAAGAGCTGCGTGACATTATTGCGATTCTGGGTATGGACGAATTGTCTCCAGAAGACAAATTGGCAGTAGGCCGTGCACGTAAAATCCAACGTTTCCTGTCACAACCTTTCCACGTGGCTGAAGTATTTACTGGCGCGCCAGGCAAATACGTGCCACTGAAAGAAACCATCAAAGGCTTTAAAGCGATTGTGGCTGGTGAATACGATCACTTGCCAGAGCAAGCGTTCTACATGGTTGGTGGTATCGAAGAAGCGGTTGAAAAGGCTAAAACACTGAACTAATCGTTGTTTGTGCGGGCAGGTTTAAATATCTGCCTGCATCACAAATCTTCAGTGATATAGAAAAGAGAACATTATGGCAAATACAGTGCATATCGATGTTGTGAGTGCCGAAGAGTCCATCTTCTCTGGTGAAGCCGAGTTTGTGGTTGCACCAGCTGGCGCAGGTGAAGTGGGTATTTATCCGCATCACGCACCGATGATTACCACCATCAAGCCAGGCGCATTGCGTATCAAGCAAACTGCCGAGCAAGAAGAAACTGTGATTTATATTTCCGGCGGCATGCTGGAAGTACAACCAGGACTGGTAACAGTGCTGGCAGACACCGCGATTCGTGGCCAGGATCTGGATGAAGCAAAAGCCATCGCAGCGAAAGAAGCCGCAGAAGAAGCATTGCGTAACCGTTCTTCAGAGATCGATTACGCAGCTGCCCAGGCTGAATTGGCAGAAGCGATCGCACAAATCCAGGCAATCCAGAAATTGCGTAAATCTGTGCACTAGATTCCTGTGGAGTCTGGCAATAAAACAGGCGGCTTTCGAGCCGCCTTTTTTGTTTCTGAGATAAAATAACAGCATGACTGATTTGAATATCGTAATTCTCGCTGCGGGTAAAGGCACACGCATGCGATCAGACCTGCCTAAGGTGCTGCATGCGGTGGGCGGTAAGCCTATTCTGCATCATGTGATTGACGCGGCACGTCAGCTAAATCCACAAACCATCACGGTGGTGTATGGCTTTGGCGGCGAACAAGTACAAAAACAGACGCCAGGCGATGACTTGCAATGGGTATTGCAGGCAGAGCAGCTGGGCACTGGCCATGCGGTACAACAAGCCCTGCCCACCTTGCCTGCTCATGGTAAAACACTCATTCTGTTAGGGGATGTGCCATTGGTCGATGTGGCGGCTTGCCGTGACATGTTGACGCAAGCCGATCAGCATCTGGTGGTGCAGACGTTTATCAAGGCAGACCCCAGCGGTTATGGCCGTATTGTGCGTAATGACAACAACGAAGTCGTCGCCATTGTCGAGCATAAAGATGCCAGCGTAGCGCAACGCGCGATACAGGAAGTGAATACCGGCATTATGGCGATGCCGAATGCACAGTTGAAACATTGGTTGGCTAATATCAGCAACCAGAATGCGCAACAGGAATATTATCTAACCGATATCATCGCGCTCTCCGTCAAGGAAGGCCGTGCGGTGTTGCCGCATGTGGTCGCCGATGCCTGGTCGGTCACCGGCATTAACTCCAAACTCGATTTGCAGCAAATCGAGCGTGAGTACCAGCTGCGTCAGGCAAATGTTCTGATGACACAAGGCGTGACCTTGCTGGATGCGCAGCGTATTGATATCCGTGGCGCATTACAATGCGGTCGCGATGTGTTGATTGATGTGAGTTGCGTCTTTGAGGGTCAGGTCACGCTTGAGGATGATGTACAGATTGGCCCGCATTGCGTGATTAAGGATGCCGTGATCGCCAAAGGCTCACGCCTGGCGGCATTTACGCATATTGATGATGCCAAGGTTGGCCCGGGCAGCAAAGTCGGCCCGTTTGCGCGTTTACGCCCTGGTACGCAGTTAGCCGCAGAGACGCATGTTGGCAATTTTGTTGAAATCAAAAATGCCACCGTGGGCGTCGGCAGCAAAGTCAACCATTTGACTTATGTCGGTGATGCCAGCATTGGTGCCAATGTGAATATCGGTGCCGGCGTGATCACTTGTAATTATGACGGGGCGAACAAACATAAAACCATTATTGAGGATAATGTGTTTGTCGGCTCCGATACCCAATTAGTTGCGCCAGTGACTGTGGGTCGTGGGGCAACGATTGCAGCAGGCTCAACCATTACCAAAGATGTGCCGGCAGATAGCTTAACGCTGTGCCGCGCACGGGAACAACGGTCAATTCAGGGATGGAAACGTCCACAAAAGGTGAAAAAATAAGCATATGTGCGGCATTGTCGGTGCGGTCTCCAATAGAAATATCGTTCCACTCCTGATCGAGGGCTTAAGCAGGCTCGAATATCGCGGCTATGATTCGGCCGGGATTGCCGTGCTTAATCAAACCATAGAGCGCGCACGCGCGGTTGGCCGTGTCGCCGAGTTGCAATTAAAAGCACAAGGCATGCATAGCCATGTTGGCATCGGCCATACGCGCTGGGCCACACATGGTGGCGTCACCGAGCAAAATGCACACCCGCACGTCTCCCCTGGGCAAGACCAGGCGCAAATTGCCGTGGTACATAACGGCATTATCGAAAACCACGACGAACAACGTGACCGCTTAAAGGGCTTGGGCTATCAGTTTTATTCACAAACCGATACCGAAGTCATTGCCCATCTGGTGCATTATTATTATCAGCAAAGCCATGACTTGTTCACGGCGGTCAAACAGGCGATTGCAGAGCTGACAGGCGCTTATGCAATCAGCGTGATTGCTTTGGAGCACCCCCAACAAATGGTCGTTGCCCGTCTCGGCTGTCCATTGTTGATTGGCCTCGGTGATGGCGAAAATTTTGTCGCTTCTGATGTCTCAGCTGTTTTGTCTGCCACGCGCAAAGTGATCTACCTGGAAGACGGTGATGTGGCGACCTTGCAAACCGATGCCGTGGTGATTGTCGACAAACGCGGCGAAGTCGCTGAACGCAAAGTGCATATGAGTGATGTGTCACTGGCCTCACTAGAGTTGGGCCCTTATAGCCACTTTATGCAAAAAGAAATCCATGAGCAACCACGTGCGATTAGTGACACCATTGAAGCCCTGATTGACGATGGCGCGTTCAGGAGTGAGCTGTTCGGCCAATCAGCGGCTGCCGTATTTTCTCAAATTGACAGTGTATTAATCCTGGCGGCAGGCACCAGTTATTACGCCGGCCTCACCGCAAAATACTGGTTGGAAAGCATCGCAAAAATTCCGACCTCCGTGGAAGTTGCCAGTGAATACCGCTACCGTGAATCCGTGCCTAATCCTAAACAGTTGATAGTCACCATTTCGCAGTCTGGCGAAACGCTGGACACTATGGAAGCGCTTAAGCACGCGCAGAAACTGGGCCACGCGCACAGCCTGGCGATTTGTAACGTGCAGGAAAGTGCAATTCCACGCGCTTCATCATTGATTTTCTACACCCGTGCCGGTGCTGAAATTGGTGTGGCGAGCACCAAAGCATTCACCACACAGCTGATCGCGCTATTTGTGTTGGCAGTAACATTAAGCAAAGCACGTGGCTTACTCAGTCAGGCACAAGAGCAGCAATATTTATCTGACTTGCGTCAGCTAACAGGCGGCGTACAGATTGCGTTGAATCTGGAACCGCAAATCCGTGAATGGGCCCATCGTTTCGGCGACAAAGACCATGCCTTGTTCCTGGGACGTGGCGTGCACTTCCCGATCGCGATGGAAGGCGCACTCAAACTCAAAGAGATTTCCTATATACACGCCGAAGCCTATCCGGCCGGTGAGTTGAAACATGGTCCATTGGCATTGGTTGATAGCAATATGCCGGTGGTGGTCATCGCCCCTAACGACGCTCTGCTGGAAAAAGTAAAATCCAATATGCAGGAAGTCAAAGCACGTGGTGGCGAGTTATTTGTGTTTGCTGATGCCGACAGTCACTTTAAAGAGTCTGAAGGCGTACACGTGATACGAACACCCCGCCATGTGGGTGTACTCTCGCCTATTTTGCATGCTATTCCGGTGCAACTGCTGGCTTATCATGCTGCTTTGCTTAAAGGCACGGATGTGGATAAACCGCGTAACCTGGCTAAGAGTGTGACCGTAGAATAAGCGATAAAGACCTAAAAAGCCCCGATAATCGGGGCTTTTTTCGAATAAGAAAACGACCAGTTTCCCTTATACTGATCTTAGATGCTCATCAGGAAGGCAGTCATGACCACGTCGCAACACAGTATTATCGGCCGCCAGCCGATTGTTAACAGTCAACAACAGATTATCGGCTATGAGTTCTTTTTCAGGAACGATAGCAATGGCAGCAATGCGCCTTTTGAAGAGGATATTCAAACCTGCGCCAAAATCCTCTCAACCACGATTGATGAGATGCACGAAAGCTGGCTGTTGGGGCAGCAACTGGCTTTTATCAACGTTGATCATGTCATGCTTAACAGTGTATTTCTGGAGTTGATGCCGGCAGAAAAAACAGTGCTTGAGGTTGTGCACACGGTACAAGTCACGCCTGAAATCATCGCGCGCTGCGGAGAGTTAAAAGCAAATAAATTCAAAATTGCGCTGGATAACCCGCAACATCACCCGCAGCTGGAAGCACTGATTCCATATGCGGATTACATCAAGCTGGATATGCGTGACGTCGATATTGCCCAGGCCACGCTGTGGCTGAAAAAATATCAGGCTTCCGGTTGCAGCTTAATTGCAGAAAAAGTTGAGCAAAATGCACAATTCAGCAGCTTGCTGGACGCAGGCTACCAGCAGTTTCAAGGCTATTTTTACGCTAAACCGGAAAACCTCAATAGCAAGGTCATTAACCCCAGCTTTGATGGCGTACTGCATTTATTGAACCTGGTGAGCCAGGAGGCAGACAACAAAACCATTGAAAATGGGTTTAAGCGAGACACCACCCTGAGCTACAAACTGCTGCGTTACATTAACTCGGTTGGTTTTGGTTTGTCCTGCGAGGTGCAGTCCATTAATCATGCCTTGACGATTTTAGGCCGTAACCAACTTTATCGCTGGTTAACGTTATTGATGGTGACGGCAGGCAATAACACCAGCTCCCCTGCCCTGATGAAAACTTCGATCACGCGCGGGCGCTTGACTGAACTGTTAGGTGAGCCCTTTTTTGATAAGCGTGACCGTGACAATTTATTTGTGGTCGGTGTATTTTCATTACTGGATGTGATGCTGAAAGTGCCGATGGATAATGTACTGGAGAAACTGCAACTGCCAGAACCGATTGTGGATGCCTTGACCAAACGTGAAGGTATTTTTGGGCCGTTTCTCAAGCTGACTGAAGCTTGCGAAGACGCCAATAATGAAGAAATCCTGCAACTGGCATCCTTGCTGCAATTGAATCCGGACAAAGTGAACCAGTGTCATATGGATGCCTTGGCCTGGACGGAGGCCTTGGGTATTTAGTCAGCCGACCCTTGAAAAAATAAAGCGAATTCCCATATTGAACATACAGATGCTTGCAGTTTGAGGTCTGTGAATCATGTTAATCGCTTTATTTTTAAAAGGATCAACCCATGCGTACTTATGACTTAAGCCCTTTCTACAGAACCGCGATTGGTTTTGACCGTTTGGCGAAAATGCTCAACGAAAACCAGCGTAGTGAAAACGAAATCAGCTATCCGCCTTATAACATCGAACTGGTCGACGAAAACGCCTACAAAATTGTGATGGCCGTCGCCGGGTTCCAGCAGGACGAATTGGAAATCGAAACCGAACATCAGGCTTTGCGTGTGACTGGCCGCAAAGCGAAAAGGGAGCAGGAAACCACCTTTTTGCACCGTGGCATCGCCACGCGTGATTTTGAACACAAGTTCCAGTTGGCTGACCATGTCAAAGTGACCGGTGCCAACCTTGAAAACGGCCTGTTAACCATTGCCCTGCTGCGTGAAATCCCAGAGGCCTTGAAGCCACGTAAAATCGAGATCGGCACACAAGCACAAGCCAACACCACGTTTATTGAACAACGTGCCGCCGCTTAAGTGATGGCAAAATAAAAAAGGGCTGAAAGGCCCTTTTTTCATGTCGAATACTGTTATCTACAAGCTAATTTTGACCGCGCGTATTAAAATACGCACTTTCAATCACCGTCCCGGAATTTCTCATGGCGCAATATGTGATGTCCATGCTCCGCGTGAGCAAAATCGTGCCGCCCAAACGGCAAATCATTAAAAATATCTCCCTGTCATTTTTCCCGGGTGCCAAAATCGGCCTGCTGGGTTTAAATGGCTCGGGTAAATCCACTGTGCTGCGCATCATGGCGGGTGCCGATAAAGAGTACGAAGGCGAAGTACAATGGCAGCCTAATTTGTCCATCGGCTATTTGCCGCAAGAGCCTCAGCTGGATCCGGATAAAACTGTGCGTCAGGAAGTCGAAGCGGGTTTGGGTGCCATCATGGAAGCCAAGCAAAAGCTGGAAGAGATTTATGCGGCTTATGCCGAACCGGATGCCGATTTTGACAAACTGGCCGAAGACCAGGCCAAGTATGAAAATATCCTCGCGGCCAGCGGCAGCGATGTCGAGCAACAACTGGAAATCGCCGCCGATGCGCTGCGCCTGCCACCATGGGATGCCGTGATCGGACCATTGTCCGGTGGTGAAAAGCGCCGTGTGGCCTTGTGTAAATTGCTGCTCTCCAAGCCGGATATGCTGTTGCTGGATGAGCCGACCAACCACCTGGATGCGGAATCTGTGGAATGGCTGGAGCAGTTCCTGGTGCGTTTCCCGGGCACCGTGGTTGCCGTTACCCATGATCGCTACTTCCTTGATAATGCCGCTGAGTGGATCCTGGAGCTGGACCGTGGCGAAGGTATTCCATGGAAAGGTAATTACTCAAACTGGCTGGAGCAAAAAGAAGACCGCTTGGCACAAGAGCAGAAACAGGAAGATGCCCACCGCAAAGCCATGAAGCAAGAGCTGGAATGGGTGCGCCAGGGTGCAAAAGCACGCCAAAGCAAGAGCAAGGCGCGTCTGGCCCGTTACGAAGAAATGTCCAGTGTTGAGTACCAGCGCCGCAATGAAACACAGGAAATTTTTATTCCGCCAGGCGAGCGCTTAGGCAATCAAGTCATTGAGTTTAATAATGTCTCTAAAGGCTTTGGGGACCGCCTGCTGATTGATAATCTGTCATTTAGCATTCCGCCCGGTGCGATTGTCGGCGTTATCGGCCCTAACGGTGCCGGTAAATCTACCCTGTTCCGTATGTTGCAAGGCCAGGAGCAGCCGGATAGCGGTGAAATTATCACTGGGCCAACCGTCAAGCTGGCAGCCGTTGACCAGTCGCGTGAAGGCTTAGATGACAGCAAAACGGTGTTTGACGTGATTTCTGGTGGCCTGGATATGTTGAATGTTGGCAAGTTTGAAATGCCAAGCCGTGCCTATATTGGCCGTTTTAACTTCAAAGGCGGTGATCAGCAAAAGGTGGTTGGCCAGCTTTCTGGTGGTGAACGCGGCCGTTTGCACTTGGCCAAAACCCTGATTTCTGGCGCAAACGTTTTGCTGCTGGATGAACCGTCAAACGATCTGGACGTGGAAACCCTGCGTGCACTGGAAGATGCTTTGCTGGAGTTTGCCGGTTGCGTACTGGTCACCTCGCATGATCGCTGGTTCCTCGACCGGATTGCGACGCATATCCTGGCAGCGGAAGGTGATTCGCAATGGACCTTCTTTAACGGTAACTACCAGGAATACGAAGCCGACAAGAAAAAACGGCTGGGTGAAGAAGGCGCCAAACCTAAGCGCATCCGTTACAAACCAATCACGCGTTAAAACGAAAGCCCATTCAGTTGAATGGGCTTTTTTATGATGAATGTTAAGGGATGTTGTAAATCATCCACAGCCGCATTTTTCAACACCTTTTAAAAAGGACGATTCTTTACAAAAATGAGTAGAAATCGCAAGATGAATCTGGAATCGTTGTAAGAATTTCTTTATTGATGATAAACAGAGGAGCGAGCGATGGCAGGTTGGTTTGAACTAACAAAAAGTGATGCAAACGGTCAATTCAGTTTTGCATTGAAGGCGGGCAATGGTGAGCAGATTCTTAAAAGTGAGCAATACACCACCAAGGCCGCGGCACAAAACGGCATTGAGTCTGTGCAGAAAAACAGTCCGCTGGATGAGCGTTATCAGAAACTGACGGCCAAAGATGGCCGCCCTTATTTCAATTTGCTGGCAGGCAATAGCCAGGTCATTGGCACCAGCCAGATGTATTCTGCGGAAGCTGGGCGTGACAATGGTATTGCTTCGGTGAAAACCAATGGCGCTAGCGAAACGATTAAAGATTTGACTTAGTCAGCTCAGTTTAGGGATTAAAGCCTCGCCTTGTGCGGGGCTTTTTTCATAATAAGATCCCACACGCACGCGGGTAATAAGCGCATCAGGCGTGCTACCACACCCATTTGCCACGGAATAATGGTAAAGCGCCGCTTGGCTGCAATCGCCCGCCGCGCTTTGCGTGCAAATACATCGGCTGCCATTAAAAACGGCATGGGATAGGTGTTGATATCGGTCATTGGCGTGCGGATATAACCAGGTGCAATGGTGGTGACGGCGATGCCGTATAACTGCATTTCCACGCGCAGGCTTTCCAGGTAAGTGATGGCGGCAGCCTTGCTGGCACTGTATGCGCCCGAGCCTGGCAGGCCGCGAATACCGGCAACACTGGCAATGCCAACCAGTTGCGCAGGCTCCCCTTGGCCAGCAGCGGTTTTCATGGCTTCAATCAAAGGCTGGAAGGTATGTACCAGGCCCATGACATTCGTCTCAAACACCGCTTGGAACGCCGGGATATCTTCGGCAAACTCGGTTAAGGTGCCACGGCTGACCCCGGCGTTGCCGATGACAATATGCGGTGCGCCAAAGCGTTGTAAAAAGTCCTGCGCCATGGACTGCATTTGCGCGGCGACACGTACATCTACGCAATAAATCGCGCAGGTAGTTTGATATTGCTGCTTTAAACTGTCAGCCAGTGCCTGTAAGGCGGTTTCATTTCTACCACATAAGGCGATCTGTAGTTGCTCACCATATTGTTCAGCATAGGCGGTTGCCATCGCAGCGCCAAGGCCACTGGAGGCGCCGGTAATTAAAACACGCATGGCAGACACACTATTTTTCGACATAAAAACATCGCAGTAAACAAATTTTAATCGGGTAGAATGCCATAAAACAATGCTTGGGGAAACGTAATGAATTTGGAAAAAGTGATTTTTGGCTTTTTTATTATTCTGGCCATGACACTCAATTTTGGTTTTTTTGTCGGCGAAATTGATAATCCGCAACACCATTTGCATTACGAATTATATGTGGCGATTGTGGTGAACCTGATTGCCACCGTCCTCAAGTTTGGTGACCGTACCCAGATAGGTGCGATTCATCTGGCCACCAGCCTGGTTGCTGACATACAACTGATTGCCGCAGCGATTATCTGGGTGGTTGCCGGGAGCAAAGGCGCAGAGCCGGAGGTGATTGTGGGCATTGTTTCCTTGTCTGGCGGCGCGTTTCTGGCCAATATCACTTCAGTGATTTTACTGATCTACGAAACCGTGACTTTGCGCCGCTAGCGTGCATTAACGGAGACAGCGGTGAGTCTCAATCAAATCATCTTCCTGATTTTGCGGCGCATGCGTGCGCCGCTGCTGATGGTTATCATTAGCTATGCCATCGCGCTGATTGGTTTCGTGCTGATCCCTGGCGTAGATGATCATGGTCAGCCTTATCGCTACGGTTTTTTTGATGCGTTTTATATTCTGAGCTATACCGCGACCACTATTGGTTTCGGTGAAATCCCCTACCCGTTCACCACACATCAGCGTTTGTGGATGACTTTCTCAATTTACCTGACGGTCATTTCCTGGTTCTATGCCATCGGCGCGATCATTGCGCTGTTTCAAGAATCCGCCTTAAAGCTGGCGTTTAAAAACGCCATGTTCCAACGTGATGTGAGAAACCTGATGGAACCGTTTTACCTGATCTGTGGCTATGGTGAAACAGGTGGTGAACTGGTGCGGGCGCTGGATAAAAATGAACTACGCGTTGTGGTGCTGGAGATTTCGCCGGAGCGTATCAATGAACTGGAAATGACCGATTACCAGTTCTATATCCCGCATTTGTGCGCAGACGCTAAATTGTCAGAAGTGTTGTTGTATGCTGGCATTAAAAACCCGATGTGCCGTGGTGTGGCCGCCCTGACCGATGATGATCATGCCAACCTGGCGATTTCGGTAGCCGTGAAACTGATCAAGCCGGATTTGCCGGTACTGGCGCGTGTGCAAAATGATGTGATTGCCGCCAATATGGCGTCATTTGGTACTGACCGCATTATTAACCCTTACAATATTTTTGGCGAACATCTGGCCATGCGCTTAAACGCGCTGGGCACCTATTTGTTGCACGAATGGCTGACCAGGGCGCCGGGAGATGCGATTGCTACGCCAGCACCCGTGCCGCAAGGGCATTGGATCGCCTGTGGCTTTGGGCGTTTTGGCAAATCGGTAGTCAGTAGTCTGCAAAATGGCGAAATGCATGTCACCGTGATTGAGGCTGATCCGCAGGGCACGCAATGTGAAGACTGTATTATTGGCAGCGGCGTTGAATCGCACATTCTGCAGCAGGCCGGGGTCGAGCATGCGGTGGGGATTGTTGCCGGAACCGACAATGATATTAATAATTTGTCGATTGTGATGACAGCACTTGAACTGAATCCAAAGCTGTTCGTCATCATCCGCAAAAACAAACGGCATAATGATCCGCTGTTCCAGCACTTTAATGCCGATATTACCATGCAGCCCAGCGATGTGATTGCTCACACCTGTTTGTCTTATATGGTGTCACCGATGCTGGCGGAGTTTCTGGTGACTGCGCGGCATCAGGGCAACGCCTGGGCCAATGCCGTGATTGCGCAACTGGTTTCAAAATTAGGCGAGCAAGTGCCTGATACCTGGGATATCACCATTACAGGTGACATGGCTGTGGCTGTATGCGCCTTGATGGAGCAAGGCATACACCCTGCGCTCAAGCACTTGATGATGCGCCCGGCCGGACAGCAGCGACATGAGATGCCGGTGGTGCCATTGATGCTGGTGCGTGGCGAGCAAAAAATGTTATTGCCGGAGTTGTCCACACCGTTGCAAATTGGCGACACGATTTTATGTTGTGGCCTGGATCAGGCCAAATCGATACAGCGTTTTGTGATGCATGATATTAAGACCTTGCATTATCTGGTGACGGGGACGGAAATGCCGGAAACCTGGATTGGGCGTTGGTTGAAGGCGGGTCGTTAAGGTATTGATTTTGAAGGATTGATAAGGTGATTGTTAGATTTCCTTTCTTTTCCGACGTAACAGTATTTCGTGAGCATTTGTTGCGCCTTGTTGGCGAGTGACTTTTCTTTACTTGCCCAAAGCGAAGACTATTCTATGATCGATCTATTTCGCCTTTCCGGCGACCGTTCTTTCTTATGCTTGTCCATAAGAAAGAAGGCAAAGAACAAGACNNTGACTCGCCGAGAGGCGAAAGAAAAAGCTAGCATTCAATAAAAAACGCCTGATGTGGGGCATCAGGCGTTTTTTAATTCAAGCGGAGATTTATTTTTTACCTGCAGCTCTGTCTTTGCGCACGTTCTGAATAATAAAGTCAGCGGTTTGTAGGGCTGCTTCATTGCCACCGGCCATGGAGCTACCGGTGATGAATTTACCGTCGATAATCAGGGCAGGAACCCCAGTTGCGCCTGAAGCGCGGAAAGTTTGCATGGCTTTATTCATTTGCATGTTAATCGCGAATGACTTGAATGCCTTTTCAACTTTGATTTTATCGAGACCACCTTGCTTGGTAACCCAATCGATCAAAGACGCTTCGTCAGCCTGTGGACTCAGGGCTTTGCTTTTGTGGATGGCATCAAATAACTGGCTATGCAGTTTTTCAAGTACGCCGAGTTCTTGCATGGCAAAGTAAGTTTTAGCCAATGGTGCCCAGTTGGCATTGGGCAGCGCTGGTATGCGTTTGAAGTAAACATCGGCTGGCAGTTTTTTCACCCAGGCTTGCAGTGGCTGTTCCATGTGGTAACAGTGCGGGCAGCCGTACCAGAACAATTCTATGACTTCGATTTTGGCCGGTTGGTCGGTCGTGATTTGCTGCGCAACCTGATCAAACTGTTCACCCATCTGCGGGTCTGCCAGTGCTGAGGTCGCGGTAAAGCCAGCCCAAAGCATCAAACTCAACAACATATTTTTCATAAAGTCAGTTTCCTAAAGTTTTGTGGAACATCATGCAATAACGTGGCAGCTGTGCGTACGATGACAACGCGATGACAGCGGCATTAATGGGTTGAAGATTCGATATTGACCTTGATCAGATTGGCCTGGAAGCCATTGGTTTCCAGATCGTGGCTAATTTTGTTGATTTTGGCCAAGTCATTGAGCGGGCCAATACGCACGCGGTGCATGGTGCCTTTGTTGGGGATTTCTGCCGTTTGCACAAATGCTTCAAACCCGACCAGTGCCAGGCGGGTTTTGAGGTTGTTGGCATCATCCTCTTTGGCAAAGGCGCCGACTTGCACAAAATAGCTTTCTTGCTTGATGGTCGGGTTCTTTTTCACCTGCTGTTCACTGATCTTGCTCTCGGTGTCGGGCAAAATGGTGTAGAAATCAAACTTGTTGGGGTCCTCAATTGAGGCGCTACCAGGTTTGACTTCTTCTTCGGTGACGGTGCTCTTGATTGGGATTTCTTGCTGGCCCTCGTCTTTTTTGAACGCGCTGGAAAATGGGCTGTGATCACCTTTGATGTAGATAATCAGTGCCACGGTCAGCGCGACCCCTAAAAACAGGCCAACCAGCAGGCCGTTAAAGAAAGTGCTGCCGCTGCTTTTGCTTTTTGCTTTGGCTTGTGAGGGTTTGTAGTCGCGACTCATTGTAAGATTAACCAATCAATTCAGCAGTCATTAAAGGGATGCTTACATTTTTTCCGGCGCGCCAACGCCCAATAATGCCAAGCCATTACGCAACACCGTGCGGGTGGCGGTGATCAGCGCCAAACGTGCCAGTTTGACTTGTTCGTCATCCACCAAAAATTTGGTGTCATTGTAATAACTATGCAAGGCACTGGCTAGCTCCTTGAGGTAGTTAGCCACCATATGCGGTGCCAATGCCTGGCAGGCACTGCTGACGACTTCTGGATATTGGCCCAACGCTTGCATCAGCGCTGTCTCTGTGGCGCTTTGTAGCGGTGACAGTTCAGCCGCTGTTAAATTGGCCACATCGCCGTTCCATTGGTTGAGTACGCTGCAGATGCGGGCATGTGCATACTGAATGTAATAGACTGGGTTGTCGTTGGTTTGCGCGCGCGCCAGGTCGATATCGAATACCAGTTGCGAGTCCGGGCTACGGGCTGCCAGGAAATAACGCGTGGCGTCGCAGCCGACTTCTTCAATCAGGTCACGCAAGGTGACGTAGCTACCGGCGCGCTTGGACAATTTGACCTCTTCGCCACCGCGCATGACGGTGACCATCTGGTGCAGTACGTATTCCGGCCAGCCTTGCGGGATGCCGACATCCAGGGCCTGCAAGCCTGCGCGCACACGGGTGATGGTGCTGTGATGGTCTGCGCCCTGCTCGTTGATCACGCGTTTGAAGCCGCGGTTCCATTTTTCGCGGTGATAAGCGACATCCGGCACAAAATAAGTAAAACCACCTTCTTTTTTGCGCATGACGCGGTCTTTATCGTCGCCAAATTCGGTGGTGCGCAGCCACAAGGCGTCATCCAGCTCGTAGGTGTGGCCGCTGGCAATCAGTGATTGCACGGTGTTTTCTACTTTGCCTTCGCTGTATAAGGCGCTTTCGAGTGAAAACACATCAAACTTGATCTGGAAGGCTTGCAAGTCCAAATCTTGCTCATGACGCAAATAAGCCACGGCAAACTTGCGGATGGATTCGGTATCTGCCACATCGCCGCTGGCGGTTACTTGCATATCGTCAGCGGTAATGGTGGCTTTGGCCAGGTAGGCTTGCGCAATATCGACGATGTAGTCGCCGCGGTAGCCGTCTTCCGGGAAGCCGGCATCGTCAGGGTTGATGCCTTGCACACGTGCCAAGACTGACTTGGTCAGGTTGTCGATCTGGGCACCGGCATCGTTATAGTAGAACTCACGGGTCACTTCCCAGCCATTGGCATCCAGCAGGCGGCACAAACAGTCGCCCACCGCTGCACCACGGCCATGGCCGACGTGCAAAGGTCCGGTCGGGTTGGCCGAGACAAATTCCACTTGCACTTTTGCCGCCTGGCCAGCCTGGTTGCGACCAAACGCAGCACCTGCTTGCAGAACNNAACGCAGCGCCTGCTTGCAGCACTTCGTGCACAATTGCCTGTTTGCTGTCAGCCGATACAAAGAAGTTAATAAAGCCTGCACCGGCGATATCGACTTTGCTAATGACATTGTTGGCGGGCAAGGCATCAATAATCTGCTGTGCAATCGCACGCGGATTTTGCTTTAAAGGCTTGGCCAGTTGCATGGCGATATTAGTCGCAAAATCACCGTGGTCGGCAGACTTTGGCCGCTCAAGAATGATAGTGAGGCTGGAGGTATCTTCTACCAGTGGTTTCACTGCTTGCAGAATGAGTGCTGTGATCGTTTGTTTCAAGGTTAAAATGGTGCTGAATAATCAAACCGCCATTTTAACCTAATTAAGCATTTTCACCCATGTGTTCAACTGTCACCGACCTTCAGGCCGCAACCCCTGCCAGTATTGTGCGCGTGGTGCTGGACGTGCCACTGGATCGCCAGTTTGATTATTTAAACCCCGGCTTGCCGATCTGTGTAGGCAATCGTGTCGTGGTGCCTTTTGCCGGGCGGCAATTGGTGGGCATTGTCATGGCGCTGCTGAGCGAAACTGATGTGCCGCCGCACAAACTCAAAACCGTGCTGCAAGTGTTTGATGACGTGCCATTTGACGCCGCGACCTTGAAGTTGCTGCGGTTCTGCGCTGACTATTATCATTATCCTTTTGGGCAGACGGTGCTGGCCAGCTTACCACTGCGTTTGCGTCAGATTAAGCCGGCAGTGACGCGGAAAATGTGGCTGTACCAGTTGGCGAAAACCATTCCGGAAGACTTTATTGGTAAACGGCAACAAGTGCTGGCCAGACTGGTGGCGTCCCTGCGCCAGCATGGTGAATGCAGTGAAGCGATGTTGAGTGAGGTGTCTGCCACCTGGCGTAAAGCCATACAGCCATTGCTGGATGATGGCTATGTCTCCAGGCGTGAAGTGATTGCCACGCGCCCTTCCCTGCCTGCATCGGATCTGGAACCGACACTGAATGATGAGCAGGCCCAGGCAGTCAAGGCGATTTTGGGCGATGTAGATCGTTTTCAACCCTGGTTGTTATTCGGAGTCACCGGCTCGGGTAAAACCGAGGTCTATATCCGTTTGCTGCAAACCGTGCTCGCGGAGCCACAGGCGCAAGCACTGATCATGGTGCCTGAAATTAACCTCACGCCACAACTGGAGAGCCGTTTTCGTAGTCGCTTAAGTCAATTCTCACTGGTGACTCTACATAGCCATTTGAGCGAGAGTGAGCGCTTGCAAAACTGGCAGGCAGCGCAGTCTGGCGCAGCCCGCATTGTTATCGGCACGCGTTTGAGTGTCTTCACACCCATGCCGCATCTGAAATTGATGATTCTGGATGAAGAGCACGATACCTCTTACAAGCAGCAGGATGGCATGCGTTACCATGCGCGGGATGTCGCACTGGTGCGTGCCAAGCAATGCCGGATCCCGGTGGTATTAGGTAGCGCGACACCTTCGCTGGAAAGCTGGTACAACGCTATGGGTGACCAGGGGCAAGGGGTAGCGAATGCCAGAAAAGCCAGCTATCGCTTGCTGACGATGACCAAGCGGGCGGCGGCCCAGGCAAAATTGCCACGTATTTTTTGTATTGATACCACGCACAGTCCACCGGAAGCCGGGCTGACGCCGCAAT
The DNA here is from genome assembly GCF_002454655.1 of Methylophilus sp. UBA6697. Lineage (NCBI taxonomy): Bacteria > Pseudomonadati > Pseudomonadota > Betaproteobacteria > Nitrosomonadales > Methylophilaceae > Methylophilus > Methylophilus sp. UBA6697. The sequence goes on along the minus strand of NZ_DKJH01000007.1, from coordinate 15,400 downwards.
TAAAGCAGGCCATTGAGCTGCGATTGCAGCGCGGTGAGCAAAGCCTGCTGTTTATTAATCGCCGCGGTTATGCACCGGTATTGCATTGTTCCGCCTGCCAATGGCTGGCGGATTGCCGTCGCTGCTCTGCCAAGGCGGTATTGCATTTGCGCCAGCGCGTCTTGCGCTGCCATCACTGTGGTGATGAGCAGCCGATTCCGGTGCAATGCCCAAGTTGCGGTAATCCTGATTTGCGCCCGGTTGGCCAGGCCACGCAGCGGGTTGAAGAAAGCATGCAACAGTTGTTTCCGCAGGCGCGTGTTGCCCGCGTGGACCGCGACACCATACAGGCCAAGGATGCTTTAACTGAGCTGTTGTCCGCGGTACATGCGGGTCAAGTTGATATTTTAATCGGGACGCAAATGCTGGCCAAAGGCCATGATTTTGCCAATTTGACGCTGGTGGGTGTGCTGGATATAGACAGTGCGTTATATAGCCCGGATTATCGTGCTAGCGAGCGCCTGTTTGCCCAGCTCATGCAGGTGGCGGGCCGGGCTGGGCGTGGTGACAAGCCGGGTGAGGTGCTGATACAAACTGCTTTTCCGCAGCATGCCTTGTTTGCTGCGTTGCGCGAGCAGAATTATGCTGCTTTTGCTGACGATTTATTGCAGGAGCGCATGGCCATGCAGTTTCCGCCTGCGACCTATATCGCGGTGATGAAGGCAGAAGCGGCCGATTACAGTCTGGTCAATCAGTTTTTGACTGACTTTAGCCAGGCGGCCAGGGACTATGTCACTGAGCAAGCGGCAACCCTGCCTGACCAGCCTTTGGTCTATGACCCGGTGCGTCCCGGCATTGCCAGACTTAACCGCATGGAGCGCGGGTATGTGATGTTGCAGTCTGCACATCGCGGCGCCTTGCAGCAGCTATTGCAAGTGGCGGTGGACTGGGTCAGAACACATCCGCTGCAAGCCAAAATCCGCTGGGTGCTGGATGTGGATGCTTTGGAGTATTAGCAAAAGTTACAAATATGCTACTAAATAGACTTTTATTTGTAAAAGAACGTTAGCATTTGACTGTTTTTTAAAGTAAATTTTGGTGTTGTTATACTATTGAAAAGATTATAGATTTTATAAAGCTTGTGGGGAGTCATCTTGAAAAAACAATTAAAGCGTATAGGCCTGTTGCAGTTACTGGCATTGGGTTATACATCGCAAGTACTGGCTGGGGGCGTATCTTTGCCGGACATTCAGCAAAACTTACCTAGACCGGCATTGCCCGACCCAAGACCGATTCTGCAGGTACCTGCAGAAACACCGGCACCAGAAAAAAAACAAAAAAAATCCAGCCTCAAGATTGTTGTAAAAGAGTTTAAATTTTCCGGTAACAAACAGTTTTCAGATGAGGTGCTGGCGGCGCAACTTGCGCACCTGACCGGCCATGAAATTGGCATGCGTGAACTGAATGAAGCGGTGGGTACAGTTCGTAACTACTACCGCCAGCGCGGCTACATGCTGACGCAGGTCTATTTACCGACACAGGATTTGCAGAAAACCACAGAAGCTGAAGCCGTGGTAGAGCTTTCAATCCTGGAAGGGACCCTGGGCGAAGTGAAAGCAGAAGCTGGGCAAGGCCTGGACCAAGATTACTTCCAGTCGCTATCAGAATACGGCCTGAATAAGGGTGATGTGCTCAATGAGCGCAACCTTGTGCGTAACATTATGGTAATGAACGGTTTGCCGGGCATTCAGGTGACTTCACAGTTAAACCCTGGCGAGGCTGTAGGTAGTTCGGATGTGGCCGTGGCGGTGGAACCACGCACTCCCCGTGTCACTGGTTTTGTCAGTGCGAATACCTATGGCAACCGCTACACAAACCATGAAACCTTAGGCTTTGGTGTTGCCGTCAATAACCTCCGTGGCCGTGGTGACCAACTGGCTGTGGTGGGTAAAACTTCCAGAGATGAAGGACAGCGTTCTATCAGCGGTTTGTACTTCACACCGGTAGGCAGCGCGGGCACGATTATGAATCTGGCCTACAGCTATGTAGATTACAAACTTGGCGGTGACTTTAAACAGTTTGATGCGTCTGGTGATGCCCATTATTTTTACGGCTCGCTTGAGCATCCATTGCTGCGTGAAACCAAAAAAGGGGTTGCATTCAAGGTCGGCGGCAACTACAAAATTTTAGATGATGATGTCGACGCATTTTCGATTAACAACCGTCGCGATATCAGCAGCCTGGAATTAGGCCTGGTTGGTGACTGGATTAATGATATCGGCAGCGTGGCCTATCAATGGAGCTTTGTGGTCACAGGCGGTAACGTTTCATACAAAGACGGTGCGGCAAAAGCCAATGACAAAAACCAGCTGGATACGCAAGGTAGCTTTATCAAATGGAACTGGACCTCTAGTCGCACGCAGGTGTTTGAGAATGGTGTGAACTGGATCGTGCGTGCTGATTATCAGGGCGCCGGTAATAATCTGGATATCGCGGAACGATTCGGCATTGGTGCCATTAACCGCTGGCGTCAATTCTCTGAAATCCCAAGCCAGGCGGATCAAGGCTGGATGGTTGGTACGGATGTACGTAGAACCTTTGTATCTAGCGCTGCTGATGTCACACCTTATATTCAGTCTGTGACGCCATTTGCATTCTATGATGCAGGTCGCGGCAAGCTCAACCATGACCCGATTGGAAGCAGTAATTACGTTAGATCGAATATGGTGGGTATCGGTACTGACATTCAGTTTCCGGGACAATGGATCTTAACGACTACCTATACCCAGCAAAAACGTGACCTCGACGGTGCGGCCAGCAATACAGAGTATCAACTCTGGGGTCAGTTAAGAAAAAATTTCTAGTTTTAAATCTGTAGTAAACAATGACCCGGGCAAAAAGCCTGGGCATAAAAAATAAGTAGCCTGCGTGAGTGCGGACTCATCCAATTGGAGTTGGATGAGTCCTAGCTCGCATTAGTCATAGTGGGCTACATACAAAAATAATTTCCTGAACCAAAATTACACCCATATCAGGAAAAGAGAGAAGTGATAGTAACCCGCTGGCCCTTATCAGGATCAGTGGCGTTTCTTACTAAAGGAGAAGTGTCATGAAAGCAGCATCCTTAAACCATGTTTATCGTCTGGTCTGGAGCAAACTCCAGCAAGCTTGGGTCGCAGTGGCCGAAACAGCACGTGCACATGGTAAATCCAGCGTGAGCGGCCAAACAGGAACTGCGCCTGCGGCAAATGCTGCACTAAACGTTTTATTCACCCAGTCTGGAAAATGGCGTTATGTGGTTGCAAGCGCTTTTGCGGCCATGGTCATGCCACTCTCTTCTTATGCCGCCGATACCAATGTGATCGCTGGCGTGCCTGTAGGGGATTTAACCGTAAAAGAGGTGACTCCAACTCAAACGCAGTATATCCATACTGCGAATGTCAACATTGTAGACTTCTACAAATTTGGCGTGATGAAGGGGCATCAGCTGGATGTGATTATGCCGGATGCTGGCCGTGCGCTGTATCGTGTGATTGGTAATAGCCGTTCTGAAATCATGGGTACGTTGAACTCCAACGGCAGCCTGTTCCTGATTAACCAGAATGGTGTTTTATTTGGCCATGGCTCAGAAGTGAACGTCGGTAATATCGTGGCTTCGACCTTGAATATTTCCAATGATGACTTCCTAAAAGGTAATTACAATTTTACGGTTGGTAGCATCAGGGGTGATATCGAAAACCATGGTGTGATTAAAGCAAAAAATGAAGGCTACATTGTCCTGCTTGGCAAAACGGTTGATAACAGCGGTACATTAGTCGCCAGCAACGGCAGCGTCGTGCTTGGTTCTGCACAAGCCGCGACATTGGACTTTTTCGGTAATGGCCTGGTAAAAGTCAAATTGTCAGGTGACGCCTTGGAAGCCACTATTAAAAATAGCGGTAACATTTATGCTGATGGTGGCTTTGTACAAATGGCGACCAATGCGCGTTCTGCCGCGATCAATATTTCCGGCATTGTGGAAGCCAACCAGTTGGTTGAGCGTGAAGGTGTGATCCGTCTTGAAGGTGGTGATAACGCCAAAGTCGAGGTGTCCGGTCAATTGCTCGCTAAAGGTCAAGGTACGACAGGCGGCACGATTGAGGTGACCGGCGAACAAGTGGCACTGATGAATGGTGCTTTGCTAGATGCCTCTGGTGATACAGGTGGCGGCACGGTGTTGGTTGGTGGTGATTATCAAGGTAAAAACGACGCCGTTTATAACTCAAGAACCACTTATGTGGCCAGTGGCGCAACGATCAAGGCTGACGCACTGCAACAAGGTAACGGCGGTAAAGTGGTGGTTTGGGCCAATGATTTAACCCGTTATTACGGCAGCATTTCCGCGCAAGGCGGTGCAGCCAGCGGTAACGGTGGTTTTGTAGAAGTGTCAGGCAAGCAGAACCTGGCCTTTCTTGGTACGGTAAATGTCGCTGCGGCTAATGGCATCGGCGGTACAGTCTTGCTGGATCCTGAAACAATCAATTTGATCAGTGGCGGCTCTACCCCAGCAGATAATGCGTCAGGCACACCAGACGTGGCATTTGCCGATAATGCCGGCGGCACAACTAACGTTAATGTCGCAGGTATCACAGGCTTTAACGAGTTGTTCCTGCAAGCAACCAAAGACATTAACGTAAATGCAGCCGTCACAATGACAAACTTGGCTGGCAATATTCGGTTGGAAGCTGGTAATGACATCAATGTAAATGCCGCATTGACTACGACAGGTACTGGCAGCATTAATCTGAAAGCAGATGCTGATACCGATGGTGTTGGTAATCTGGCGATTGGTGCCAATATTACTGGCCGAGGCGGCGTAATTCTGTCTGCGGCTACTTTAACTCACACAGCAGGTAACATTAGCGCCAGTGGTAATATCACCGGTTTTGGTCATGCGGGTAGTGTAAGCATTACTGTGGCAGGCCTGGCAGATTTAGGTTCTGCCAACATTACTGCGAACGGACGTTCTGCTTCAAGCGCCAACAATGGATTTAATGGTGGTAGCGTGGTGATTAAGGCCGGTAGCCTGAATATGACAGGTAATATTGATACCAGAGGCTCTGCTTCCGGCACACCAGGAACCGGGACATCCACACCACCTTTGGGTACAGGCGGCACAGGTGGTAAGGTCGACATTACAACTACCGGTGATGCAAAAGTTGGCAATATTACAACTGGTGCGGGTAACGCAGGTCGCAATTCAATCGTTTCTACTACTTCTGGTGAAGTGAGTGTTAAGAGCACTTCTGGCAATGTGACCGTAGGCGATGTGACGACCAAGGGTGGCTTTAACTCAATTGGTAATAAAGTGACGCTTTCAGCGGCTAACGGTAGCGTGACTGCTGGCAGTATTGATACCAGCGCTGGCATAGGCCGTAATAATACAGATGGTAAGAGTGCAGGTGCGGTGAATATTACCGCTGGTACAGGCATCACGACCCAATCTATCGTCGCGTCTGGTGCTGATGGCAATGGTACAAACAAATCTGGCGGTGCAGCGGGTGCTGTGACATTAAAAACGACGACAGGTGACGTCAACTTTGGCGCGATCACTGTGCTGCCGGGTGCTAAGACTGGTACCGGTATTGCTGGTAATGGCGCTAAGGTTCTTGTGCAAGCTGGCCAAGATGTAAACATGAATGGCAATATTTTGAGCGGTAGCAATGCCACTGATGCTGTACAACTGGTTGCAGGCCGTAACTTCAAGAATAACACCAATTCAAGTATCACCACTGGGGCAACTGGACGCTGGACTATTTACAGCAATGACCCAACCGGTGACGTAAAAGGTAGCAACTTGCTGGCGACTTATGACTACAAACAATACGGCACGGCATTTGGTGGCGCATTGTTAGGGACTGGTAACGGTTTTGTACATCAAGTGACACCAACAGTGACCGCGACCTTGTCCGGGACATCCACTAAAGTCTTTGATGGCACGAATACCGTGACTGATCTGAGTGGGTTGAATCTGACGACTGGCGGCGTGCTGGATAATGATGTTGTGACCTTCTCACCAGCAGCGTTAACAAGCGCATCGTTCGATACCGCAGCGGTTGGTGCAGGTAAGGCCATTACGACCGGTGCGACGACGATTACCAGTGCGGTGACCAATGAGGGTAAAATTATTTACAATGGCTATACCACGGTAAGTAATAACTCTACTGCGACGGGCAGCATTACAGCTGTACCAGTCACACCAGTCGCTGCGTTTGCATCACCGCGTGATGATGCCGGTTTGGGTGGCTTGATTCCAAACAACCCGATATTGAATACGATGTTCATCGTTTCTCTGAACCCTGCTGCTGGTGATGAGGAAGATCTGGATGCGGTCGCTTGCCCAACCAATGAGGATAGCCTGGGTAGTACGCCTATCCTGAGTTCTGGCGTGAAATTGCCAGATGGTGTGAACTCAAATTGTATTTAATCACATGCGTTTAACAAAAGCCGGACAACTGTCCGGCTTTTGTTTTTGTGCTGAATAATGTTTTGTATTCGACGATACACCAAGTAAAATAGCGGTCATTCGTTCGCGGCTGTAGTTCAATGGTAGAACGCCAGCTTCCCAAGCTTGATACGCGGGTTCGATTCCCGTCAGCCGCTCCAAAGGAATTTTCATGGCCAATACTCCACCCACCGTTTTAACATTTGCAGCGACCGATCCGAGCAGTGGTGCCGGTGTGCAAGCGGATATCATGGCACTGGCCAGTATTGGCTGTTACCCGCTGTCTGTGATTACCGGTGTGACGGTGCAGGATACCGTAGGTGTGGAAAGTGTGATGCCGCTCGATGCCGATTGGATTAATGACCAGGCACGTGCGATTCTGGAAGATGTCTCTGTGAGCGCCTTTAAATTAGGCTTGTTAGGCAGCGTTGAAAACGTGGCGGTGATTGCAGAAATCGTCGCTGATTATCCGGATGTACCGCTAATCATCGATCCCATCCTCGCTTCAGGCCGTGGGGACGAGCTTTCCAATGAAGAAATGCAGGCAGCCATGTGCGAATTACTTTTCCCGCAGGCAACACTGATTACCCCTAATAGCCTGGAAGCGCGTCGCCTGGCTTATTATGACGAGAGTGACGAAGTTAAACACAGCTCGCTCGAAGAGTGTGCATTGCGCTTGTTGGGCATGGGCAGCGAGTATGTGATGATCACTGGCACGCATGAGCGCTCTAATGATGTGGTCAACAGCTTGTATGGCGTGCAAAATGAGATACCCGGGCTGATTAAAGATTATCACTGGGAACGTTTGCCGGGCAGTTATCACGGCTCAGGGTGTACACTGACCAGCGCAATTACTGCTTGTCTGGCGCACGGATTGACTATGGAAGAAGCTGTGCATGAAGCGCAGGAATTTACCTGGCAAACGCTGCGCCATGCTTTCCGTCCTGGGATGGGGCAATTTATCCCTGACCGCTTCTTCTGGGCGCGCGAGTCTGATGTGCAGGAAAAAGCGAGTGAACTTCAGCATTAGCGGTTTATATCTGGTCACACCGGATTGTGATGACACCGCCTTGCTGTGCGAGCAGGTCTCACAGGCGTTACAAGGTGGGGTTTCACTGGTGCAATACCGCCATAAAACAGCCAGCGATGCCTTGCGTTTAGAGCAAGCGACAGCCTTGCTGGCGATTTGCCGCCAGGCGCATATTCCTTTACTGATTAATGACCACGTCACACTGGCTGCCGAACTTGAGGCCGATGGCGTGCATGTCGGCCAGCATGATAGTGCGATTGCTGCCGCACGTGCGGTGCTGGGACCACAGAAAATCATTGGTGCTTCCTGCTATAACCGCTTTGAGTTGGCCGAACAGGCGCAGGCAGCGGGGGCTGATTATGTGGCATTCGGGGCCTGTTACCCCTCTTCTACCAAGCCCAATGCACCGCGGGCAAGCGCTGCCTTGTTCACACAAGCCAAGCAGTTATTGGCAGTGCCGGTCGTTGGTATCGGTGGCATTACGCTGGATAACGCTCGCCCATTAGTTGAAGCAGGTGCCGATGCATTGGCGGTGATTACCGATATTTTCCAGGCTGCAGATATCGCTGCACGCTGCCGCCAGTATCTGCCACTATTTGCCAAAAATTGAGCGGTAATCGCTACCGCTTTACCAGACGTTGTTTGGTAAAATGCATGCATTCATTGTTTTGGTAACGTCTATGCACATTCACATCCTTGGTATTTGTGGCACTTTTATGGGTGGCATCGCCGTGCTGGCCAAAGCGGCCGGACACCGTGTCACCGGGTGTGATGCCAATGTTTATCCCCCCATGAGCACGCAACTCGAAGCGCAAGGCATCGAGCTGATTGAGGGCTTTGACCCTGCACAAACCAGCCTGAATCCCGATATCTATGTGATTGGTAACGTGGTGACCCGCGGCAATCCGCTGATGGAGGAAATCCTCAATCAAGGCTTACCTTATATTTCTGGCCCGCAATGGCTGGCCGAGAATGTGTTGCAAGGTAAATGGGTGCTGGCCGTCGCTGGTACGCATGGCAAGACCACTACTTCTTCTATGCTGGCCTGGGTGCTGGAGTATGCAGGACTGGCGCCTGGTTTCCTGATTGGTGGTGTGCCAGAGAACTTTGGAGTGTCTGCCCGTTTGCCACAAACCCCCAGGCAAGATCCTAATTCCGTTTCACCGTTTTTTGTTATTGAGGCCGATGAATACGATACGGCTTTCTTCGACAAGCGTTCCAAGTTCGTGCATTACCGCCCGCGCACGGCGGTGTTGAATAACCTTGAGTTTGATCACGCCGATATTTTTGAAGACCTGCCCGCGATTGAAAAACAGTTTCACCATCTGGTGCGTACTGTGCCGCAACAAGGCTTGGTGGTTGCCAACCAGCAGGAAAGCCTGGATCGCGTGATTGCGCGTGGTTGCTGGAGCGGGCTGGAGCGTATAGACAGTGCCAGTGGCTGGCAGGTACAAAATGTCGATGCACAAGGCCGGTTTGATGTGTATTTTAACGGTGAGCGCCAGGGCAATGTGAGCTGGGAGTTGCTCGGTGAGCATAATCGTAATAATGCACTGGCCGTGATTGCCGCTGCTCGTCATGTTGGCGTTGCACCATGTATCGCGATTGAAGCGCTGGGTGAGTTCAAAAATGTGAAACGCCGCATGGAGGTCAAAGGCGTGGCTAATGGCGTGACGGTTTATGACGATTTTGCCCATCACCCGACGGCAATTGCCACCACGGTGGCTGGTTTGCGTGCCAAAGTGGGTAAAGCCCGTATTTTGGCCGTGTTGGAGCCACGTTCCAACACTATGAAACTGGGGGTGATGAAAGATGCCTTGCCCGGTAGCCTGCGTGATGCCGATGCCGTGTTCTGCTATGCCAATAACCTGGGTTGGGATGCGGCGGCGGCTTTAGCGCCCATCCAGCATAAAGCGCAAACCTATGATGATCTGGGTCAGTTGGTGGCTGCGGTGGCCGCCGCAGCGCAAGCAGGGGATCAGGTACTGGTGATGAGTAATGGCGGTTTTGGTGGCGTACACCAAAAATTGTTGCAGGCCTTGCAGGGATAGTTGGGCAGACGCCGCATGGGCTTACCAGAGAGTTTCCGCAAACGCTCACCGCTGGTGTGGGCGTTGTGGTTTTCGCTACTGGCACATGCAGTGGTGCTAACACTGCATTTCCAGCCGGAACTCAAGGCTTTTAAAGACCAGATTCCTTCATTGGAAGTGATGCTGGTTAACAGCAAAACCAAAAGTGCACCCGAGAAGGCAGATGCGCTGGCGCAAGCCAATCTTGATCGCGGCGGCAATACCGATGAAAAGCGGCAGATGAAGAGTGCCTTGCCCAGCGTGCAACAAATGCAGGCTTCTATGCCACATGCCGCACAGGCCACGCTACCGTCGGCAACAACTGCGAGCAGCCCGCATGAAGCTGAACTGGTGCGTGAAAAGCAGCGTGTGGCGCAATTAGAGCAAGAGGCGCAAGCCCTGCTCACACAGTTAAAAGCCAGCCAGGCCGTGACCAGCCTGCAAACACCGCCGTTGTCGCAGCCACATGCGGCTGTCAGGCAGCAGCCACCTTCGCAACATGTGCCGGTGCAAGCGCAGCCGCAAACGGCAGCCATGCAAGAGATGGCCAAGCTCGAGGCGCTGATTGCCAAGCAGCAAGAAGAATACGAAACGCGGCCCAAGCGCCAGTTTGTTGGCGCGCGCACGCGTGCATATCGTTTTGCCAATTATGTAGAGCAATGGCGGCAACAAATCGAGCGCGTGGGTAACCTGAATTATCCGCAAACGGCCAGAATCCAAAAGCTCTACGGTAAATTACAAATGACCGTTTCCATCAAAGCCGATGGTAGTATAGAAAGTATTCGTATCCACCAGAGCTCCGGGCACCGGTTATTGGATGAATCTGCGCGCCGCATTGTCCAGCTGGCAGCGCCCTTTCCGGTCTTTCCGGAAGATATTCGCCAAGATACCGATGTACTGAGCATTACGCGTACCTGGACCTTTACCAGAGATGACCAACTCTCCACCGAATAAGCGTTTCATTCGGTGCGAGGTTTTACAAGGCAATCGTTATGACCGCAAGCCACTTTCAATATCACGTATTTTTTTGTCTTAACCAGCGCGAAAACGGCGAAGACTGCTGCATGAACAGAGGCGCCGAGGCTGCGTTTGACTATATGAAAAAGCAAGTCAAACAACAAGGCCTGGCGGGTGCAGGCAAAGTCCGTATCAATCGTGCCGGTTGCCTGGACCGTTGTGCCGAGGGGCCGGTCATGGTGATTTACCCGGACGCGGTGTGGTACACCTTTGTCGATGAAAGCGACATTGACGACATTATTGAGAGCCATCTGCAGCAGGGCAAGGTGGTGGAGCGTTTGCTGGTTTAAGGTGACGCCATCATGCTGAAAAAATGGTGCCTACGCCTCATTATTAGCCTGTTGATTGCCTGCTTGCTGGCCATCCTCGGCGTGGCGGCCTGGGTTTGGCAACCCTATGACAAAACGGCCTGGCGGGTAAAGTTGCCAATAGGTAGTGGCATACAAGTGCGCGTACTGCCCATGCTGATGCTGGCGACTTCTCCAGCCGGGCGCTGGCTGCTGGATAAAAAAGGCTTCAGCCTGCATCATGGCGATGTCCGGCTGTATGATGCTGATGGTTTGCGTGTGCATTGCCAGCACTGTTGGCTGGAAGCTAAATCCGTCAGTGATAAACCATTGATGCTGGACTCTGTGGCGTTGTGGTTAAAGCTCGATGGACAGCAATTAAATGGTTATTTATTAGTAGACGCGGCCAAACAGCCATTCAAAATTGATTTTGAAGGCAAGGCTACCATGCGCTCATTAAAGCTGAACTGGACCCTGCCAGCCACGCCTCTGGCCAGTTTGCTCAGTCCTTTGCGCGATCATTCAGAGGCTATTTCGCAAGCCACGGTATCCGGTTCTCTTTCGGCCACTGGCATTTTGCGCTGGCCCCGCCAAAGCTGGAGTGTGCAACCGCAGTTGGCGCAGTTACACGTGAGCGGGCTGGACTTAAGTAAGGTCACCTCTTCGTCTGTGCAATATGATTGCCCGCTGCTGGATGAGCAAAAGCACCCGGAAAAAGTACATTGGCTCAACTACGACAAAATGGGCCGCTGGTTACCGATGGCAACCATTATTGCCGAAGATGCCGAGTTTAGGCACCATCCTGGCTATGCGCTCACACAAATGCAGCAACTGCTGGGCAAGGAAAGCACTGACAAGGCGGTGGGTGGCAGCACCATTACCCAGCAAGTCGTGAAGTATATGTTCACCAATGGCGAACGCACCTGGAAGCGCAAAATAGAAGAGTTGCTTTATGCGGTGCAACTGGAAAACACGCTGGATAAAACAAACATTCTTAACTTGTATCTGAATACGGTCGATTGGGGTCCCAGTTTATGTGGCGCACATGCCGCGGCAAATTATTACTTTGGCCTCTCCCCTGCGCAGATGAGTCCGATACAAGCCGCCTGGCTAGCGGGAATCATCAAAAATCCGCATCGTGCCTGGAAGCAGCAGTTTATGGCAAAAAAACCGGAGTTGGCGCGGGCCGAAAGCATTTTACGTTATATGCCAGAGAGTGCGCGTAAGCAGCCGGGTAGCCTGAATTTTCGTGCGTCAGCAGCCAAATAAATTACAATAGCAACTTATTCATCTTTCATTAGTGAGAAGACTGTTTTGTCTACGCTCAAACTCAATAAATCCCCCGCCACCGCAGATCAAAAACGCCAGAAACCGGTCAGACAATTGTCACCGGAGCTGCGTGATCGTACTAAACCACCTGCCAAAAAAGAGGTGTATGCCGAGGTGCAACAAGATGCTGGCTCAAAAGAGCAGGCACCGCGCAAAGACAAAGTATTTAAAGATAAAGATCAGCGTAAACCTGCTGGCAAACCAGCCTATGCAGGCGGTGGACGCCAGCCGGCAGCCAGAGCTGGTGCAGGCCGCAGCGAGAAGCCACGTGATAAAGATCGCCCATATGTTGCGAAAACAGGGGATAGACCAACCGCCCGCAGAGCGACGCCAACGCCAACGGTAGCAGATGCTGACTTGCAACCGCGCTTGTCCAAAGTGATGGCAGACCGTGGCCTGTGCTCGCGCCGTGAAGCCGATGACTGGATTGCCAACGGCTGGGTCAAGGTTGATGGTGAAATCATTGAAACCTTAGGTACGCGGATTGCGCCGGATGCCGAGATCGTGATTAGTGCCTATGCCAAAGAGCATCAGGCCGAAACGGTGACCATTTTGCTACACAAACCTGTTGGTTACGTCAGCGGGCAAGCCGAGGATGGTTATGAACCTGCGGTTGTGCTGTTTAATCCGGACAATCAATGGTCAGAAGATAGCAGTGGCATCGACTTCAAGCGCGGGCATTTGCGTGGTCTGGCCCCGGCAGGTAGATTGGATATCGACTCCACCGGCTTGCTGGTACTTACCCAGGATGGCCGCGTTGCACGCAAGCTGATTGGCGATGACTCCAATGTAGAAAAAGAATATCTGGTGCGGGTAGAAGGCCAGCTGAGCAATAATGGCCTGGCGTTATTAAATCACGGTCTCAGTCTGGATGGTGTTCAGCTAAGGCCCGCTAAAGTTTCTTGGCAAAATGAGGACCAACTGCGCTTTGTGTTGCGTGAAGGCCGTAAGCGGCAGATTCGTCGCATGTGTGAGCTGGTGGGTTTGCATGTGGTCGGTTTGAAACGCATTCGAATTGGCAGCATTAATTTGGGTAAGTTACCGCCGGGGCAATGGCGATATCTGGCAGCGCACGAACGGTTCTAATACTGACCACATTGCACTAGAGCAAGCAATAGTGCCTAAGTACACTACCTTTGGTTTACAATTGACAATAAATGTTAGCATTCCTGTTTCTACCATCTAGGCGAAACAGGCTTTTTATTGATCAACCGCATATTTAGAAGGAAGAAAAAATGGGATTATTCGATAGCGTTGCTGGCGCCATGATGAACAAAGTCATGGGTGATAAAGGTCCATTGGCAAAACTGGCCATGGAGTTGTTTCAGCAATACGGTGGTTTACCTGGCATTTTGCAAGCACTGAAAAATGGTGGTTTGACCGAACAGGTAGATTCCTGGGTGAGTACCGGCGCTAACCTGAATGTCAATGCGCAGCAAATTGGTGCGGCCTTAGGCGGTTCGGTGCTTGCCGGAATTGCCGGTAAATTGAATATGAGTACGGATGACCTGACGGGTAAAATTGCCGAGCATTTGCCGGATGTTGTGAACCAATTGACCCCGAATGGCGCGGTGGAAAATAACCCGGCGCTTATCATGTCCCGCTTAATGGGCATGTTGAAATAAATAAAGCGAGCATTTGCTCGCTTTATTTATTGGAATTTTTCCTTATCGAACGCAATACTGTGTGCGATAAGCCTCAATGGCCGGGAAATACTGCGCCAGCTTCTCATTGCCTTGCAAATACGCAAACAGGTCAGCCAGTCTGGCAATGCTGACCACAGGCATCTGGTTGGTTTGCTCCACTTCTTGCACGGCTGATAACTCACCCAAACCTTTTTCCTGACGGTCCAGTGCAATGCTCACGGCGCAAGGTGTGGCACCCGCATTGCGAATCAGCTCGACGGATTCGCGGATAGACGTCCCGGCAGAAATCACATCATCAATAATCAGCACGCGGCCTTTTAATGCGGCGCCTACCAGCGTGCCGCCCTCGCCATGGTCTTTGGCTTCTTTGCGGTTATAAGCGTAAGGGTAATTTTTGCCCATGCGCGCAAAAGCAATGCTGATGGCCGTGACCAGTGGAATCCCCTTATAAGCCGGGCCAAACAGCATGTCGAATTGCAAACCAGACTGTAGAATACTGTTGGCGTAGAATTCACCCAGTTTGAGCATGCTTTCGCCATCATCAAACAGGCCAGCGTTAAAAAAATAGGGGCTTAAGCGCCCCGCTTTGGTTTTAAATTCGCCAAAGCGCAACACCTGTTTCTGGATGGAAAAAGCAATAAAATCGGCACTTAATGTGTTTGTAGTCATTTTTAAAAGCAGAAAGTATTTAGACAATGCGTATTATAACCTTGAACCTCAATGGCATACGGTCAGCCTGTAACAAAGGCTTTTTGCCTTGGCTGGCAAATAGTGGCGGCGATATTGTCTGTTTGCAGGAGCTGAAAGCGCAGGCAGGTGATATGCAGCCTGAAATGCTGCAACCACCCGGCTATCATGGCTATTTTCACTATGCCGAGAAAAAAGGCTATAGCGGCGTAGGCATCTACAGTAAACAGCCTGCGGATAAAGTCATCATTGGTTTGGGTCATGCGCACATTGATGCTGAAGGTCGTTACCTGGAATGCCAATATGGCAATTTGAGTGTGGTGTCTTTATACCTGCCGAGTGGCTCCAGTGGCGAAGAACGCCAGCAATTTAAATTTCAGGTCATGGATGTATTCTTACCGCACCTTGAGCAGTTGGTCGCCTCTGGTCGCGACGTGGTGATTTGCGGTGACTGGAACATCGCGCATCAGGAAATCGACCTCAAGAACTTTAAAGGTAACCGTAAAAATTCAGGCTTTTTGCCAGAAGAGCGCGCCTGGATGACTGATGTGCTGGGGCGTGTGGGTTGGGTGGATACCTATCGCGGTCTATATCCTGATACCACGGATGAATGCTATACCTGGTGGAGTAATCGCGGGCAGGCGTATGCCAAGAACGTCGGCTGGCGTATTGATTACCAACTGGCAACCCCGGCGTTGGGGGCAAAGGTTGTGGCGGCCAGTGTGTATAAGGCGGAACGATTTAGTGATCATGCGCCGTTGACTGTGGATTATGCGGATTGATTAAAAAAGGTCATTCTTTGCTGGGCCAATGTTAATTTATGAACTAACTATTTCGCCCTTTCGGCGACCGTTCTTTCTTATGCTTGTCCA